>CAYTIZ010000033.1:0-13991 GCA_964437885.1 uncultured Enterobacteriaceae bacterium | reverse complement strand
TCCAAGTAAGGACTTGATGGAATTACGTAGTATTGTCGATTGGAATTTAGTGCCGACTATTTTAAGTGTCTCCGGTGTTGCTGATGTAAATATTTTTGGTGGAGATGTTAAGCAGTTACAAATTCAAATTGATGAAAAAAAACTCAGGCAATATGACCTTGGTATCAATGAAGTTGCAGACGCAGCAAAACAGGCAACGGGGATCTATGGAGCAGGTTTTATTGAAAACAACAATCAACGATTAACCTTAAGTCTAAGTGGATTACCAAAACATAAGAATGAATTAGCACAGGTTGTTGTCAAGCATATTGATGGCGTCAGTATCACGTTGGGTGATGTTGCAACGATAGAATTCGGTGCGGAACCAGCATTTAGCAAAGGCGCTATCATGGGTGAAGCAGGCATTGTGCTTATGGTTATTGGTCAGTATGGCGCTAATACATTAAATGTTTCAAATGCAGTTGAAAAAGCAATGCAGGGTCTTGATAAGATTTTTTTAGAAAACGATATCAAATTACATCCCACTTTATTTCGTCCTGCAAATTATATTGAACGTTCCGTAAGAAGCATTGCCGGACATTTATTGGTGGGTGGTTTGTTCGTTGTTGCCGTATTGGCAATATTTCTATTTAATTTTAGAACAGCATTTATTTCAGTGATGGCGATCCCGTTATCGTTGTTAACAGCCATTTTAATCTTGTTAGAGATGGGCGTGAATCTGAACATCATGGTGATTGGTGGTCTGGCTATTGCTCTTGGCGAAGTCGTTGATGATGCTATCATCGATACTGAAAATATTTTTAGACGTTTAAGGCAAAATAAATTACTGGACAACCCATTGCCAATGGAAGAAGTCGTTTATAACGCGTCGATGGAAGTTCGAGGTTCAGTTGTCTATGCCAGTTTTATTGTGGCTCTGGTTTTTTTGCCATTATTAAATCTAAGTGGCATTACCGGGCGGTTGTTTGAACCACTTGGCATGGCATATATATTGTCAATCATGATGTCTTTGTTGGTTGCATTAACGGTGACGCCTGCACTTTGTTATATTTTGTTAGCCAAGGATGAGCTAAAAAACATCGAACCGCCGTTGATGAAAATATTGCAACCATTCTATGCAAAGTCATTATCATTAATATCACGTTCACCTTACTTGGTTATAACTTCGACAATATTGTTTTGTTTAGCGGGAATATCTGTATTACCTAATGTCGGTGGCCAATTTATACCAAACCTTAGAGAAGGACATTATATTGTTCACACTTCCAGTATTTCCGGAACTTCTCTACAGGAATCTATTCGTGTTGGTAATCAACTAACAAAATTATTCCTAGATGTCCCTGGCGTGATTTCTGTGTCGCAATGGGCAGGTAGAGCAGAACGGGGCGCAGATACTTTTGGTAGCCATTATAGTGAATTTGAAGTTGATTTAGAGTTTGATTTGGGTGGTTATGAACAACAAACGGTATTGGATAATTTACGAAAAATACTGGAAGAGTATCCCGGTATTCGTTATGAGGCATATAACTTTTTATCAGAACGCATATACGAAACAATCTCTGGTTATACTGCTCCTATTGTAGTCAATATCTATGGTAATGATCTTAATGTCCTCGACAGGAAAGCGACCGAAGTGGCTGAAGTAATGAAAAAGATTAATGGTGCGAGTGGTGTGCAGGTGCAATCATCTTCTGCAACACCCTTATTACAAATAGCTTTGCGACTGGAAAAATTAAAAGAGCATGGGCTGACACCCGTTGAAGTTGTAAATAGCATAAAAATTTCTTTTGAAGGATTAACTGTCGCGAAATATCAGGAAGATAATCGTATTTTTGATGTCGTCGTTAGCTTGCCAGAAAACAGACGGCAAACGCCTGATGATGTTCGACAACTCCCCATTAAAACTGCGGGTGGACTATTATTGCCATTGGAAGAATTTGCAGACATACGTCAACAAAGTGGTCGCTACAATATCTTGCATCAGAATGGACAACGTTTACAAAGTATTACCAGTCAAGTTGTTGATCGTGACATCGTCAGTTTTATGGATGAGCTTGAAAAGACAATTCTGGAAGACGTGAAGTTTACTGCAGAGCTTTACCCTGAATTTACCGGTGCGGCAATTGAACAAGCAAAGGCCAGAGAAGAATTGCTCATATTATCTTTGTTAGTGATGGCCGTTGTTATTATGTTGATCTATATCGCCATTGGTAATTTTCGCAATGTAATATTGATGTTGGTCAATTTACCTTTTGCATTAGTTGGTGGCGTGATAGCAATATTAATTAGCGGAGGCAGTTTGTCGGTTGGTTCTTTGGTAGGTTTTGTCACACTATTTGGCATTACCATACGGAATTCAATTATGTTGGTTTCGCATTATCAATTCCTGGTTCAAAAAGAAGGTTTGCCATGGAATCTTGATGTTGCGATTCAGGGTGCACAGGAAAGATTGCCTTCGATATTAATGACAGCTCTAGTGACGGCATTAGCTATGTTACCCATTGCGATAGATAGTGATAATCCAGGTAGAGAAATAATGGGGCCGATGGCAGCGATTATTATTGGTGGTCTAGCTTCTTCAACCCTTTTAAATTTACTAATTATGCCTACGATCATGCTTAAATTTGGTAAATTCAATAAAACATAATAAAACCTGTTTTTTAAAATTTTAGCCGTATCTAAGAGTTAACTTTATTTTTTGGCTATAATTAATTGAATTAAATATGTTTTTTAAATAAACTTCAATTAATTTATTAAGAATAAGTCTAGTTCAATAGTTATGAAAATATTAATAATCGATGATTCCAGTGATTTCAGGGCTTTACTACGCCTGTATTTAAATAAAGAACTGAAAGACGTTGAAATTGTAGAATACGATTTTGATAATTTAGGAAAACCCGCTGATAATTTTGATTGGTCAGAATATGACATTCTGTTTCTGGATTATAAGTTAGGACCAAAAGAAGATGGTCTGCAATGGTTGAAAGAATTTAGAGATAAGCCTGGTTTTCCACCCACAATCGTTCTTACTGCTGAAGGTGATGAGTATATTGCTGTTAAATCAATTAAGTTAGGCGCAGCGGATTACATAAATAAGGTTGATATTAAACCTAAGCGCATCGCGGAAATGGTTGATGAGGCACTTGAGTTTTCCAAGCGCTCAAACACCGAGCAGGAACAAGATATTAATGACGCAACCCAGATTATCAAGAAAGTACATAAAGAAGAGTCAGTACCGGATACTGGACTTGATATTGGTTATAAATTTGTCCGAATGATAGGCGAAGGTGCCATGTCTAAGGTTTATCTGGCTGAACGGGTTGCAGATAAAATGACTGTAGTATTAAAAGTGCTTGACTTGACCCGTGTTAAAGAGCCAAAACTTATTCAGCGATTTATACAAGAAGCAAATCTTATTGCGGGACTGAATTCTCCTTTTGTAGTATCGATTTATGAACACGGCCTTACAGAAGAGTATGGCTATATTGCCATGGAATTTTTCTCACGTGGCGATTTAAAACAACGCGCTGAAATGGGTTTAAATCATGAGATAGCTGTTATTTATGCAACACACATTGCTTATGGTTTGGAGCAAATTCATTCAATCAATGTTGTTCATAGAGATCTTAAACCGGCAAACTTGATGTTTCGTGGTGATGATAGTCTTGCGCTGGCTGATTTTGGTATTTCTAAAAAAATGGATGAAGTTAACGACATTACGACTTTGGGGCAGATATTGGGAACGCCTCATTATATGAGTCCTGAACAAGGTGAAGGACATAGTGTTGATGCACGGACAGATCTATATAGCTTAGGTGTATTACTTTATGAGTTATTGACTGGAGATAAACCTTATACTGCGGCAACACCTGCTGCATTAATCTATCAACATGTACATGCTCCCATTCCAAGATTACCAAGTACTTTAAGACAATATCAAGATACCATCGATTCGCTTTTGGCGAAAGAACCAGATGATCGTATGCAAACGGCGCGTGAATTAATAAATGTCCTGGAGTCGTTTCAATAACTTTTATAAATCAACTTTGCTGGGATGTTTCTGATTTTTTCTTTAGATGTTCCAACCACCATTTAGCCTGTTCTTGTGTTGATTTATCAGATAAGGCCTGAGTGAAAGCTCGTGTGGCCATGGATAAATTTTTAGCATGATATTGGGCAATACCTAACAGAAGATTTATTTTAGACAGTAAGATTGCATCATCGGATTGAAGTTTTACATTCAGTACTTTAATTGCTTTTTTCCATTCTTCTGAATCAAGATAGAGCTGTCCTAAACGAAGTCTGGCTGTATCGTCATTAAATTTCTTTATAATCTCTTTAAAGACTGATTTAGCTTTCTCGCTTTCCTGAGCTAGTATCCAACTGTCTACTAACAGAACCAGCATTTCCTTGTTGACATCAATGTCACCTATCGCCATTTCCTTTTCCAGAAGAGTGGCAGCTTTATATGGCATTTCCAGATACCGATAATTTTTTATTAATTGAATAATCTCTTCTTTTTTTAATAATTCTTTTTTATAAGCAAGTTCATAAACAGCTAATGCTTTTTTATCTTGCTCCAGATGTTGGTAAATTCCTGCAAGTTGTAACCAGTAATTTGTTTTTTCAGGGTATTTAGTAATGATCTTTTCAAGGATTGCCGAAGCGCTTTTATAATCTTTTAATTCAAAGTATCCGGCTAATAAAAGTTCATACCAATTTAAGGGCGGTTTTTTGGAAAGTGGCAAAGCCTTTTCTACGTGTACTATTAATTGTTTATAGTTCTCCATGTAATAATAAGCCGTTGCAGCCAGTATATGAGCTTCTGCTTTTGGTTGTGATTCGTTAGCAAACCATTTTGATAAATACGTTATACCTTCCTTCGGTTTATCTATGTGGATCAATAACTGGGCTGTAGAGAAATAAAGATCATGAGAAACTTTTTTTGGCAAGGCATTTAAAGACAGGGCTTTTATAAAATATTTTGCTGCGTCTTTAAAATTATTTGAGCCATGTTCAGCAAACCCCATAGTTTGATATACAACAGCAGCGTCATAATCTTTTATTTTTTCTGATGAGACTAACTTAGCTAGTTTCTTAAGTGCTTCGGTGTTTTTCCCTGCTTCCATGTCTTTATGGGCGTCGCTTAGAACTGAATGAGTATTTGCTGCCAATAAAAAGGATTCTTCTTTAGCTGAAACTGTAAAATTACAACAATATAAAAAAATCGTTATTAATACGATAGTTGGATTAATTTTTTGAAAATATCGTTTCATCGTTGCAGTTTGAACTTTACATCTTGTCTGGCACGTTTTTCGACAGCCTTGCCATTGACCATGTCAGGATTAAACTTCCATTTGGCTATTGATTTTAAAACGGCACGGTCAAAAATTTTCGGGGGTTTAGACTTTACAATAACTGGATCTTTTACAGAACCATCAGTAGCAATCGTAAACTCAACAGTTACAACGCCTTCTATGCCGCTACGTAGAGCACGTGCAGGATAAATGGGCGGAATTCTTAAAGTTGGAATAACATTAGTATCGATTTTAGGTTTGGAAGGTTTAGCTATTGGTTTGCTTCTTTTTGTACTTTTTGCGAAATCGCCAAGATAAGGTGTGCCTGATAAAGACAATGGGATATCGATTTCAGGTAATGTCAGATCCATTTGCATGGTTTGAGCTTGCTCAATTTGAGGTTGAGGCATATCTGGCGGTGGCGGTTCTTGTTCCGGTGGTGGTTGTTCTATATCTTCAATCTCCTGTTCAGGTTCAGGTGGCTCAGTTGTTTTTTCAATGCGAATAAATTCAACTAGATTAATATCAAGTAGTTTTATATTGAGTCCTCGTTCTTTGCTAACGAGTTGCTGAATCAAAATAAATATTGCGATATTAAAAAACAAAGCAATAATGATTAAAGACGGTGTTCTCGTCGCATCCAGAATATTAAGTTTTGATAATTGCATTTTACGCAATGGAAATGTTGTTTAGCTGATCTTCAAAAAAAGACATTTTAGAAGATACATACCCATGGTACTTGGAAATACAATATCCCTAACACGCCCGTTTTCATCTATGGCGGCGTCGCCTAAAGCGCCTACTGTTGATACTCCTCTTTGCAGGGGGACGGCCATGCGGCATCGTCGCGCCTTGCCTACATGGACGTAGGTACTTAGCTTACGTTGGGAACGAGTAAGCTGTGTTCTGAATGAAAACAAAGGCACTATGAATACTGTATTTCCAAGTATCATGGGTATAGCTTATTCATTTGATGCAGCAATAGAAATATTAGTAACACCTGCCATGCGTACCTGATCCAGTACTTCGACAGTTATTCCTGTTCGAGCATTTTCGTCAGCGAGTATAATGACAGTTCCTTCTGGGTTTTGTGCATAATTGTGTTCAACATGAGCCCGGACTGCGCGTAATTCAATTTTCTTGTTTTCCATCCATATTTCACCATCCTTGTTTATACCTATAATCATGCTGCCTTGTTCTTCTCTGATAGCCGTTTGAGCAGTTGGTCGGTCGACATCAATACCCGATTCTTTAGTGAACGAGGCAGTTACCAGAAAGAAAATTAACAGGATGAACACCATGTCAATGAGTGGTGTCATATTAACGCTTTCAGCAGCAGTTTCTTGTTTAGAGTGAATGTGTCTCATAATTAATTATGTGTTAATAAATCTTTTGCATATAGTTCTTTTGTTTTAGCCCGCTTGTTTAGATCTGCACTAAAGTAAATACCAATGATAGAAGTAACTAATCCAGCAGTTGTTGGTAGTAATGCTCTTGAAATTCCATCTGCCATTCCGCGAGCATTCCCGTTACCAAAAACATTTAATACTTCAAAGATTGTAATCATTCCAGTAACTGTACCCAACAGTCCTAACAAAGGTAATATTCCAGTCAAGGCCTGTATCGGAATTAAATTGTGTTTCAGCGCAATTGAGATTTCACTTAAAAAACCATCTCGTATTTTTAAGGCATACCATGATGAATGTTCGCGTCGACGGTGCCATTGTTGAGCTATTGTCTCCAAACGTTTTGGGTATACTTTGTATAGAAAATAATATCGTTCAAGAATTAATATCCATAAAAAAACAGATAAGACAAAGACACCTGTTAAGACAGGCCCGCCTTTGAAAAAAAAGTCCCGCATGATGTCTATTTGATCAAACATTATCTCTTAATCGATTTATTTCGGCGAGTAATGCAACGAATGCAGTACTTTTTTCATCCAGAGTTTGAACCAGGGCATTACTTTTTGATGAAAGGAAGCTATGAAATAACAATAAGGGAATGGCAACTAGCAATCCCATCACTGTAGTTACCAAAGCTTGAGAAATACCACCAGACATGACTCTGGGATCACCTGTCCCATAAAGTGTTATGGATTGAAAGGTTTCAATAATGCCGGTTACCGTTCCGAGTAAGCCTAAAAGAGGGGAGACTGCCGCAAGTAAGGCAAGTGCTCCTAGTCCCCGTTGAATTCTGGGCATTTCTTTTAAAATAGCTTCATCTAGTTTTAAGTCTAGCGTTTCTGTCCCAATATCCGGGTTGTCTTCATAAACCTGCATGATACGACCAAGTGGGTTGTCTCCCGGCTTTTTACTTTTAAGTTGTTTTTTAACTTTACGACCAGTAAGTACTAAAACAATGAATCGTTCGAGAGATATTAATACACCAATTAAGCCAATGAATATGATGACATAACCAATTAAGCCACCTTGAACAATCCGCTCTTTCAAATTCGGTTTTTGAACCAGGAGTGCCAACATAGAACCACTTGTTGGATCAATTGGAAATGCATGGATTCCTGAACTGGCATTTTCGAGTTCCAGTGCCATATCCTGAAAACGTTGTCCCGGCTGTCTACCCGGTTCTATTAATTTTCCTGTTTCGGGTAAGTTTCTTAAGAATCGCCCTGCCGATACCGCATTGAATACGCCGATACGAGTTACATCCTGTTCAATTTCATTACCAGCAGCGGTTACGATTTTTCCAGGGAAGGTAACTACTTTGCCTGATTCAACCATTTCATCCAAAGCTAATATCCATAGATCCTCTAACTCTTGCAAGGAGGGTAATTCCTTTCGACGGGAAAGAACGTTTAGTATGTTATCTCGGCCAGGTTTTTGTGCTGAGACGAGAGATGTATCAATAATGACATCAAGATCGCCGGCAATTTGTTTAACGATGCCATCAAGTTCTCCCAGTGCGCCCATTTTTTCTTTTAAAACTATGTTTTGGCGGGCGATTGTTTGCTCATAACTATTATAATTATTTCTTAGCGTTTCACTGCGGCTTTCAGCTGTTTTAAGTTCTTCTAAAGCAGCATTTAAGATTTGTTTTTTCTTGTCACGAGCGTGTTTAAATTTTAATTCTCGCTTGGCGTACTCTTCTTTTTCTTGTGTACGATCTTCTTTTACTTGCTCTAGTAGTTGTTGCAAGCTATTAGGTTCTACAGCAAACGAAGGAGTGAAAAATAAAACCAGAGTTAATATGAATATTCTGTTCATGATCATTTCCCTTCCACGCTTACAGGTAGCTTAATTAGCTCAGGCGGTGCCTGTTTTTTTGCTATTTGTAACCCTTTGTTTATAGAACGGTTGTATTCAGAAGGTAATTTTTGCCATGATTTAGATTCTTTGTTCCAGGTTCCACTTGATTTTCCATCCAGTGTCTGGAAGGTCATTAGAAGTCGACCTACACGTAAGATATCAACAGTATATTCTTGGCCATCCATTTTAAGTGTATCAGTGTAGGTTTCTATGGTTCGACCATATTCCATTTCAATTTGATAGGCTTCCATGATGCGACGATATTTATCGGGCAGAGTTACGTCAGGACGATCCATTATTTCTTTCAAGCTGGCGACACGTTGTTGACGTTCTTTTAGAAGAAAGGGTAAATCAAGGCCGACAAACTTATCTAGCGTATCTATCATCTTTAACATTAGCGGTACGATACTACGCTGAGTTTCTTCCACATTATCAAGTTGGCGTTGAATAGAATGTAGATCGCTTTTTTGTTGTTTTATTAGTTTAACTAATTGATTGTTATATATACTGAGACTGTCAGATTTGCGGATAGCATCACGATATTCCAGAGCTAAATCCCTTGTTTCCCCTACTAAAGAATCTACTTTTTTCTGGGATGTGACGGCATCTTTCTGTCCCTGAAGCCTTGTTTCGACGGCTGATTTTAATGGTTCAGTTTCGGCCACTGAGATATTGAGTAGCGCAAGGCTCAGAATAAGTACTGTAAGAAAGGATTTAATATGCCTGTCCATAAGGAATTTTTCCTAATTTATTATATAGTTACTGAATAAACAATATTCGTAGTGTAAATTAATATGCAATATTAATACACAAAACCAGCGATATCGTTCAATAATGATTTTATTTGTTAGCATCAATAAAATCGGCTTCATAGCTAAATTCTTTAATCATATGAGCGAAAATACTTAATGAGTTTAAGAGTCAGATTAAATTTTCTGATAACCCTGTTATTTATCAGTTTATTTGTGTGTAGTAGTTTTTACATCATTTCAAATGCGCGCAAGACAGTACAGCGTGAAGTTGAGTCTACTGCCCATCTGGCATTGAAATTAATTCAGATAGCGATTTCGTCTAAATCATCGGAAGCAGACAAAATCAGTCAGTTAAAATTGCTGCAAAGTCTTGCCGAGCTTGATCAAACTCGACACCTGTATATTGATATACGTAATCCCTCAGTTACCTTAACTCCAGTAAAAGAGTTTAATGTGTTAAGCAATACTGATGCTCCAGGATGGTTTGTCAAACTCGTGCAGCCACCGCCGACGGAAATACGTCAATGGCTCTATAATCCTTTGAGCTTACCTACAGGAATATTTATTCGGGCAGACCCGTCAGATGAAATTGATGAAACATGGAATGAAGTGCGCAGCATACTTTTTTTGCTATTAGTGTTTATCATTTTGGCAAATGTGTTGGTTTATATCGCAGTTGGAAAATATCTGGCGCCTATCGATACCATATTGGAAGGATTGTCTGGTATTGAAAAAGGTAATTATCAATTAGAACTACCTCATTTTCATTTGCCTGAACTTGATCGTATATCGCAACAATTTAATCATATGGCAAAAGTTTTGTTGGATAGTAAAGCGAAAAATAGTTTATTAACTCAACGTTCACTGGAAATTCAGGAAGAAGAACGTCGGCATTTAGCGCAAGAGTTGCATGATGAGCTTGGACAAACAATTGCAGCTATTAAAGCCGTTGCTGTTGCAATATCGAACAATAAAGATCTTGATAAAGAACATATCGACTCAAGCGTAAAAACAATTGTTCAGTACTCCGATCATATTTATCAGGTCGCAAAAAATATGATGCATCGACTACGTCCTTCGGTGCTTGATGAATTGGGTTTGATTAAAGCCTTACAAAATATGATTGATGACTGGAATAGTCGACAAGATGAAATTTTTTGTCATTTTACCTTTTCAGACATTCCATATGATTTATCAGAGACATTAAAAATCAGTTTGTTTAGAATTATTCAGGAGAGCCTGACTAATGCATTAAAGCATTCATCTGCAACTAAAGTTTCTATATCAATGAATAAATTAATGTTAGATGGAACAGAGAAGATTAATTTAAAGATAGAAGATGACGGTGTTGGTTTGGACGAGAATAAAACAATGTCAGGCTTGGGATTGCCCGGCATGAAGGAGCGCGCTGAAATGAACGGTGGAATATTTGAACTTACAAGTGACGCAAATAACGGGACAAGAATAGAAGTAATTGTCCCTGTAATTACATAAGAGTTAATTTAATGATGAATAAAATAAAAGTAATGTTAGTTGATGACCATGCTGTTGTTCGTGCAGGTTACCAAATGTTATTAAAAAGTTCGCCTGAAATAGAAGTCGTTGCTGAGGCGAGTAGTGGAGAAGAAGCTTATCGTTTACACGCGATTCATATGCCTGATGTAATCGTTATGGATCTTTCTATGCCAGGTATGGGCGGAATAGAAGCGATTAAACGTATTCATTCACGCGATAACAAAGCTAAAATTCTTGTGTTTAGCATGCATGAAGAAATAATTTTTGTAGAACAGGCTTTTCAAGCAGGGGCCAGTGGTTACATTACAAAAAGCACGGATCCTCAGTTACTTGTTGAAGCAATAAAACAGCTATCAATAGGTAAAAAATATATTGATGCTGAACTTGCTCAAAGACTCGCTTATGAAAAATCTCGGGGACAGGATTCTCCTTTATCAGACTTTTCTACACGCGAGTTCGAAATTTTCTGTATGTTGGCAGAAGGTTTAAATACCAGTGAGATTGCAAAGCGACTTTCACTTAGTTATAAAACCGTCGCTAACTATAGTACACAAATAAAGAACAAACTTGAGGTTAGTACCGTTGCGGATATTGCCAGGATTGCTATTAGGTATAATATTATTCAAGCTTAGACGATAGCTTGATCTCGGGGGACAGACTAAAGTCTATCCCCTGTATGAATTTTAGTCGTTAATAACAACACCCCAGGGAAATTTGCCGACTTCAATTGTTTTTATAACTTTGTTTTTATCTGTGTCAATTACAGAAACAGTACCGCTGACGCCATCCGTCGTAAACAGACGCTTGCCATCTTTAGACATCGCCAATCCCCATGTGCGTTTTCCAACAGGGATGCCTTTAATAATTTCAAGTGTATTCGCATCCATAACGATGATTTTATTTGATCTTCCTCCAGCCACATAAATTGTTTTTTCATCTTTACTTAAAAGGACGTCTTTCGGTTTTGCTTTGCTATCGCCAGTGGTGCCTGTTTTTATGATTTTACCCGTATTCATATCTACCTTAACTACTTCACCACTAATCTCCGCAGTTGCATAAGCAATATCACCTGATTGAGTGAAGGTTGCTGCACGAGGACGAGCGCCAATAAGAATATTATATTCTATTGTATTGTCAGATGCCTTGATGACATGCAACATATTGGTTGATTCACTGGTGACAATGATTCGTTTGCCATCCGGAGAAATGGCTACGCCTTCAGGCTCCAGTCCTACTTTGATTTCAGCAATTTGTGTTCCCGTTTTAGGATCAAATACGGTTGCTTTTGCGTCATCTTCATTAGAAATATAAATATTACCATTTGGATGAACAGCGAATGCCTCTGGATCAGAACCTGCTTCAAATTCCCTAAGGATTTTTAGTGAGTCAGGATCAATGACCTTAATTTTGTTTTCTTCACTTACCGCAACATAAAGTTCACTCCCGTCAGGAGAGACGCCAATGCCTCGTGGGCGTACGCCTATTTCAATTGTCGCTTCTACTTCTAATGTCGAACCATTAATAACAGAAATAGAATCACCTTTTTCATTTGTAACGAAGATTCGTCCTGTTGGTGCGGCCAATGCTGAATTAACGAGAACTGTTAATAGTACTAATGGTATAAATAATAATTTCATTTTTAACTCCTGATAAACTTTATTAATTAAGATTTTTGAATTAGCTTATTTTGCGCAGTTTAAAATACCCAGACTATCAAGTGTAGGAGGTTTAGCGATACCCCTCACTGGTGCCTCAGCAACAATTTTGTCGTTTTCGACAAGTAATATAAGTTGGCGCAACTGACCGGTTTCTCTGAAATTCATGCCGATACCTTTTTGGCCGTCAAAAACCAATTCAGTTTTTAGATAATTCAGCATGTTTTCTGAAGTTGAGATTTTTGTTCTGGCAATAGCATCGGATGTCATTTTTACAGCTGCCCAACCTGCCCAGGCATCGCTATCCATCTTTTGATTGTGTGATTTTTTAAAACGTTTATTAAGATCTCGGGCAGCAAACTTCACGAAACTAGGATGCCAGGCTTGAGCCTTTGCGCTGGAATCGGGGTTTTTTTTCAGCCATTGATTTTCTGCATCTTTGAGCATTTTATAACTAGCTGCTGTATGCAGAATATTGTTGACGCATGAATAGCGTAAATCGTTATCTTTAAGTGACAAATTGAAAACTGGCGTGTTTGGGTAAGAGGCACTAATTTCTTTTAAGGTTGTTTTATCTATCTGAGTAAATACTGCAACATAGTTTTCCAGGCTAGTTTCTTTGTAATTATCTCTTGTGAAGTTATCAATGGAATATTTCAAACCTAAAAACTCACCTTGTAGATTGGCTTCTAACAGGCCTTGGCTCGCTCCTTTATATGCTGCATGCTCAGTGTCGCCGATATAGGCAAATTTTGTATCTAGTGTCTCTGCATAGCTACTCACACAGAACATTAAGAATATTGTTGTAACTATAAGGTAGTTATATTGTTTCAATTGGTGCTCCAATAATAGTTAATAGTACCAAACAGCTAAAGTGTAAGACCAGAGTATTTGTTTTTAGTTTAAAAAAATATAAGACAATGATATCAAAGTCTTATGATTAACTCTCTAGTTGTTCTGTATTTAGTGAATATTTCCTATGTGATTTTATTGCGTTTGGAATATCAATTGCTACTCATATTCAGAAGTGTATTTTCTCGTTAATTTATCCTCAATTAGATCGTAAGTTGATAGTAAATATTTGTTTCTGTCAGAAAAATAAACAAATACACAAGAAAATAATATGACATCAAATCGAAAGATGTTGCATTTTGCAACAAAGTCATTTTCTATGGAAAAATTACTTGATAATGAATTATATGAGTGCATCATTAGACATAGTGTTTATATTAGATATTTATAAATCAAAGTTAGTTTGATATTGGATCGTTCGAATTCAAATCTAAGGACTAATACCAAGAGGGGTATAGATGATGCTCAGATCTTTACAGATCGAACCAGAAAAATGTACTGGTTGTCTGCAATGCGAAATGGCCTGTTCTTACATTGAGACCGGAAAATACAATCCAGCAAGGTCTCGAATCAAGATATTTACATTCCATGAAGAAGGTCGTTTTGTGCCTTACACCTGCACACAATGTACTGAAGCGTGGTGTCTACATGCTT
>CAYTIZ010000032.1:0-14106 GCA_964437885.1 uncultured Enterobacteriaceae bacterium | reverse complement strand
ATATGAAATAAGTAAATATTTAAATAAATAAAAATGTGACTTCCATTATCAAATATACCAGTGAAGTTCAAAATCATGAATAAATAGGACGGCAATAAATGACAGAAATAGTGGCATACACTCTTGTTGGAATTATCCTTTATCTTGGTTCAGACTGGATATTGGTACAAATTGAAAATGCATCAGGTCGAAAATTTGAGAATCGCAGCCTGATATTTTTTGCAATTATAATAATACTTGCCCTTAGTTCCTTCGCCGTAATACGGCTGTTAGTATCTGAAATATAAAAAATTTTCCTTTTATTAAGTTATCCCCTGGCTTATTGATCTAGATCAAGGACAAAATGTCGCAGCCAGACTAGATTCATGCACTTGTAAATTAAAGTAGATTACAGAATCGAATTTTAAACGTTTTATGAGGAGGCGTTATGTCTGAAGAAAATAATGTGCCTGGCGAGGAAGAGACGCGATCTGAACAAATACCTGTTATGCAACAGATACTGGATAACCCTTTTCTTTTACTCTTTATCGGTGTCACTGTTCCGACCGTCTTCTATGTCATTTGGGGCATTATGGAAATTGTCTCAATTCCGATAGCAAAATAATAATTTTAAGGAGATAACACTTATGTCGGTTACGCCTCCACAAAACAAGCTTTGGTGGAACGAGCCTGTTCCAAAGTCAGAGCTTATCTGGGTTATCATCGCGTTTGTCTGGGGATTGGTCATGTTCGCTACGATGATCTATTGGCATGCTTACGGTGAACAAAACCTGTCCAACGAAGCCTATCGCATCACAGCTGAAGATTTTTCGGCAAAGACCGAAGCCATGGTAGAAAAATATCAGGTACGTGAAGAATCGGGATATCCGGTTGTTCGCCCGCCACCAGGGGAAGATATCTATATGATAGCTCGACTCTGGCAGTGGTGGCCGATTCTGGAACTGGAAAAAGGGCAAAGTTATCGACTGCACCTATCATCATTGGACTGGATGCATGGTTTCTCTTTGCAACCGGTAAATATCAATCTGATGGTTCATCCTGACTATGAAATGGTAATCACTATAAAACCAACGACGTCTGGGGAATTTGGAATTATTTGTAATGAATATTGTGGTATCGGACATCACACCATGCTCGGCAGGATGTACGTAGTCGATAACGGGGGAGCATAAGAAATGTCAACAAAAGAACAATACAGAATATGCCAAACAACGGGGCTACGTGTTTATAAATCAGCTGAAAACCTGATTAAAGCCAACGCTGTTGTCGCGGTCGTCTTCCTGCTAATAGGAGGAATATTTGGAATAATGGTGGCATTGACGCGCTGGAAGGCGGTTCATTTATTACCTGCCGACATGTTTTACATGGTGCTCACAGGACATGGCATAAACTTGCTGATTGTCTGGATTATTTTCTTTGAAATGGCCGTCTTGTATTTTGCATCGTCAGTCATTTTGGGATGTCGATTAGCGACGCCACGAATGGCGTGGACTGCCTTTGGTTTGATGTTAGGGGGCGCAATAATCACTAATATTGCCGTGTTACAAGGTGGTTCCAGCGTGATGTTTACATCTTATGTGCCGTTAAAGGCAGATCCTTCTTTTTATCTAGGGATCATACTGTTTGCGGTCGGAACCTTAATAGCAACCTTTGTCTTTTTCGGTACCCTGGTTATAGCGAAACAGGAAAAAACCTACGAGGGTTCTGTGCCCTTAGTTACATTTGGGGCGACTGTCGCGGCTATTATTGCTGTTTTTACCATTGCAACGGGTGCGATTATTCTGATACCAACATTGTTTTGGTCTATGGGTTATATCACTCATATTGATACTTTGATGTATCGAACAGTGTGGTGGGCATTTGGTCATTCATCGCAACAAATTAATGTGGCCGCGCATATTTCCATCTGGTACCTGATATCGGCAGTGGTGTTGGGCGCGAAACCTTTATCTGAGAAGGTTAGTCGAGGCGCTTTCTTTTTGTATGTCGTGTTTCTGCAACTCGCTAGCGCGCATCATTTATTGGTTGATCCAGGCCTCAGCTCTGAGTGGAAGATATTTAATACTAGTTATGCCATCTATCTGGCGGTACTCGGTAGCATGATACATGGCATGAGCATACCGGGGCAGATCGAAGCGGCACAGCGGGCGAAAGGCTATACTAACGGCTTGTTCGAATGGCTACGTAAATGTCCATGGGGAAATCCAGCATTTTCCGGAATGTTTATTTCTCTAATCCTGTTTGGTTTTCTGGGTGGTATTTCCGGAGTGGTAATGGGACAAGAGCAGATCAACTTGATCATTCATAACACTATCTATGTTCCCGGTCATTTTCATGCCACTGTTGTAGCAGGAACTACGCTTGCTTTTATGGCGGTGACCTATTTATTAGTTCCGCTTATCTTTCAACGTGAATTGATCTTTCCTGGCTGGGCTAAGGTGCAACCCTATCTCTTTGGTGCGGGTGTTACTGGCATCTCTGTATTTATGATGGGTGCAGGGACACTGGGTGTACCACGACGCCATTGGGATATCTCTCAGGCAGATGCAATACTTCCTTATGATTTTCCCGGTGCAGCTGATCTGATGATGGGTTTGAATGGCATGAGTGCTCTATTAGCAGGACTCGGAGGTGCTATCTTTATAGTTGTGGTAGTAGGTTCGATTTTGTTTGGTAAGAAAATTCCTAGTAGTACTGAGGAAGTTAAGGCTGAAGCTCCTGCAAAGGTGGTTGCCGAATATGGCAGTGCTGAGCATGCATCAATTCCAGGAACAATTGTTCTGGTTGCTGTCTTTTTCACAGCTTTCGTACTTTATTTCTATGTGAACTGGAAATACCTCGCTGAGGTATGGCCTCTCCGCTAATTTAAGGTATAAATAATTATGCGTGGTATGGTTAGTGACTTAGTGTCTGTATGTAAACTCAGGATCGGTTTTGCGATCATGTTGACTGGGCTTGCAGGTCTCATTATCACGCCCGGCACTACACCAGAAATCTGGAAGATAGCTTTGTTTTCGCTTGCTATCCTGCTTTCTTCAGCAAGTGCCGGGGCATTCAATCAATTCATGGAACGAGATCTTGATGCCCGGATGAAACGTACTCGAAATCGACCTTTTGTAACAGGTCGATTTCAGGCGGATAAATACTGGTTATTTGTTATCGGTTTAATGTTGCTTATTGCTGTGTTGTCAACATCGTTGGCAATCAATCCGGTTGCTGCGCTCTATGTCTTTCTTGGTGCTTTTACCTACGGTGTTGTTTATACTGTTTGGTTAAAGCGTCGTACTTGGCTCAACATTGTCATTGGCGGTTTATCCGGTAGTTTTGCTGTACTCGGCGGAGCCGCAGTTGTTGATCCTACATTATCAATAATACCTGTCTTGTTTGCAGTTGTTCTCTTTCTATGGACGCCTCCCCATTTCTGGAGTTTGGCATTTGTTTTTGCTGATGATTATAAACAAGCGGGTGTTCCCATGTTGCCGGCAGTTTTTGAAAAGAAGCTTGCAGCAAAAATTATTTTTGCTCATACTTTTGCACTTGTCGTGGTTTCTATATTGCCGTTTATCTATGGATTGGGCTGGATCTACCTGACAGGAGCGTTAACTGGTGGATTATATTTTCTCAAGACAAGTTACGAGATGGTACGCTCACCCTCTATAGTGACTGCACGAACAAATTTCCGTGCTTCATTATTTCAACTTACTTTATTACTAATTGCATGTGCTCTAGATGTGTTTTTAACCTAAATTATGTGGGAATCATGTGTTGTCTCATCTAATTAAAGTAATCTATTCCGCCTATAAAAAAACAATCAATTTTTCATTTTTAATAATACTTGGTTATATTTTTATCGCGCTGTTTTCTTTTGAAGCTTTGGCGGCAAATAATGATGTCCCTACACCCGATAAATACGATAAAGACAAAGCATTAGAATTTAGTCAAGCTGCTATTAATCGGACCATAGGCAGTTATCAATTTATAAACCAGGATAAGAAAGCCGTCGATATTACGCAATATCGGGGCAAGCCTTTAATCGTCAGTTTAATATATACCAGTTGTTATCATATTTGTCCGACATTGACCAATCATCTTGCCGAGGTTGTAGATATTGCCCGGGAAGCATTAGGTGAGGAAAGTTTTTCAGTCATAACAGTAGGGTTTGATACAGCCGTAGATAGTCCAGAACGTATGCGTTCGTTTGCCCGTGAACGAAATATAAATTTATCGGGTTGGGATTTTCTTAGTACTGATGAAGATACCATCAAGACCTTTAGTAATGAACTAGGCTTTATATTCTTTAAATCAACCAAAGGTTTTGATCATCTATCACAAATAACCTTGCTTGATGGAGAAGGTAAAGTATACCGACAAATTTATGGGATAAACTATGAGCCACCACGTTTGGTCGAACCATTAAAAGAACTTGTATTTGGTAATCGTAGCGAATCAACTATGGTGGAGGGTTGGATTAATAATATTCGTTTGTTTTGTACAATCTATGATCCCCATAGTGGACGTTATGAGTTCGATTATTCTATTTTTATTGGAATAATATTGGGTATTATCATTCTTGGTGCTATTGCACTATTTATTATGTATGAGTGGCGTAAAAATAATAAAAGCAATAGAGCAACATAAGACGTGTTAATGTTAAAAAAGATATTAAGAACAGGGTTCGAGTATGTTGAAGATTGGTTCGATATTCTTTTTGGCGCTAAATTAAATCCTTTTTATCAACTTGGTGCGCTTGGTTGGTTTTATTACTGGATTGTCATTGTTAGTGGTATTTATGTGTATATCTTCTTTGATACAGGTGTTACCCAGGCTTATCAATCTCTGGAATATCTGACTCATGAACAATGGTATGCAGGTGGTATCATGCGCAGCCTACACCGCTATGCTTCTGATGCTTTGGTGGTAATGATGATGGTGCACCTATTACGTGAATTTGCCATGGATCGTTTCCGAAGTGCACGCTGGTTTGCCTGGGTTACTGGTGTGCCTATGCTTTGGTTGGTGTTTGCTGCGGGTATTTCCGGTTACTGGATGGTATGGGATCAACTTGCACAATACATAGCAATTTCAACGGCTGAACTACTGGATGCACTGCCTTTTTTTGGTGAAGCTATTGCACGAAATTTTATCTCAGATGCGAAATTAAGTGGTCGGTTTTTTACTTTGATGGTCTTTACGCATATCGCTTTACCCTTGTTCCTGTTATTTATTATGTGGATTCATATTCAAAGGCATGCGTCACCTAAAGTAAATCCACCAAAGGAACTTGCTATAGGGACATTCAGCATGTTGCTCATACTCTCTTTTATAAAACCTGCACTAAGTCAGCCCGCTGCTGATCTAAATATTGTTCCTGCTACGGTAGGTCTGGACTGGTTTTATATGCCTCTCTATCCTGTTCTAAACCATGTTTCGGGAATAACGGTCTGGGTTGCGCTCTTTGTCGCTACGCTATTGTTGATGATGATACCGTGGATGCCGCCAGGTAAGCGCGCGCCCGTCGCAGTTGTTCATCTGGATAATTGTAATGGTTGTAGTCGCTGTGCTGTAGATTGTCCTTTTAGTGCGATTGATATGGAGCCACGTAGTGATGGCAGTGCCTATAAGCAAGAAGCCGTTGTTGATGCTAGTCATTGTGTCAGTTGTGGAATCTGTGTTGGTTCTTGCCCGACGGCAACGCCATTCAGAACCAAGTCTAAATTATCGCCGGGGATAGAACTACCAGAAGACAAAATTAAGGATTTGAGAGAGAAAACAATTGCCGCATCGGATAAGTTGACCGGCGATGATAGAGTTATTGTTTATGGTTGCGATAACAGCCTTAATCCGGCAGAAATGACAAAGTCTAAAGTCGGTGTAGTGACGATGCCATGTATCGGGATGTTACCTCCTTCATTTATTGATTTTGTTCTATCAAGAAAACTGGCCGATGGCGTATTTCTAACTGGATGTCGTGATGGTGACTGTAGTTTCCGTCTAGGTATCAAATGGACCGATGCACGTATTGCAGGCGAACGCGATCCTCGTATACGTAAACGAGTGAATCAGGATCGAATTGGAAAATACTGGGCGGGTCTAACCAGGCGCAAGGAATTTTTTAAGGAATTAACGGCATTTCATCAGCGACTGACGCAGATATCAGTGAATGAGTCGGGGACTGAGTCAAAAGAAAATAATGAGAAAGCCGATGCCTAAGCTACGTATTCTCATTGGACAGACTGTCGCATTTATACTCTTTGCGATTTTACTTGGGTATTTTTCGAACTCTCCCAGTTATACTTATCATGATCCGGAAATGGCATTAATTATGGTGAGCTTTAGTCACTCCAGTGAACATAAAGAAAAGTGCCGACGTTTTACGCAGGAAGAAATAGCAGCTTTGGCACCAAACATGCGCCGACCTATGGATTGTCCAAGAGAAAGAGTGCCGGTTTATGTTGAAGTAATAATGGACGGTAATAGCTTATTAAGTAAATCATATAATCCAACAGGCCTGGCTAAAGATGGATCGGCTTCTATTTATGAAAGCATCCCGGTTAAACCCGGTCAGCACAAGATAATAGTAAAATTAAGAGACAGTGCTCGAGAAAAGGGTTTTGATTACGAGAGTGATATCTTAATAGATCTTGATGCTAAAGAACTCTTTGTGATTGGTTTTCGCAAAGATCTTAACGGTTTTTATTTTCAGTGAGACGAAGACAATGGCATTAGTTGAATGGCGTGATGATTTTAAAATTGGTATAGAAGAAGTTGATTTTGAACATCAGGAAATGATTGAATTAATCAACGAATTATACGGTGAAACAAAAAAAGCGGGTTCTTCCATGGCAGTTATGTATTTTCTTGGAGAAATTTTTGAAAAAATCTCGGCGCATTTTGCTTTGGAAGAAAAAGTAATGAGAGAACTGAAATATGATCAATATGAAGATCATAAAGAAGATCATGAGCGTTTACTGGATACCATCATGGATATCATAGATGAATATCAGGATACGCCTACACTAGACGAAAAGGTACTTGCTGAGCAGTTGAATAGCTGGTTTGTTAATCATTTCAGTACAAAAGATGCAAGAATGCATAAATTTTTACATCATTAATTTTTTACACGGTCGAAAAATAATAGGAGTTATATATGTTTAAGTTGAAATTGAAATCTTTATTAATGTTAGTAGTGATGGCCAGTCTGCCTTTAACAGCTATTGCAGGCGATGCTGCGGCTGGTAAGGCAAAATCTGGCTTATGTGCTGCATGCCATGGTGCTGAAGGTATCAGTGCCAGTGATATTTGGCCAAACCTTGCTGGGCAAAAAGCAGCTTATCTGAAAAAGCAAATGAAAGCCTTTCGTGATGGCGACAGAAAAGATCCAATGATGTCACCTATGGCATCAGCATTAAGCGATGATGATATTGATAACCTGGCCGCTTTTTATAGTAGCTTGAAATAACAGTCGGTATTACAGGAAGAAGGATGTTTGTATTCTTCTTCCTTCCTTAATGTATGTTGATGACTGTGTTGCATGAATAAAACAAATACATTCCCATCAAACTTTGCCTTGTTTAATCTGGGCTTCAGGATTTTTTTTCTGGGTGCTTCAGTTTATTCAATTGTGGCAATACTGTTCTGGATGGGGATATATTCGTTTAATATTTCTTTACCAATAACAGGTCTTTCTGCTTTCCAATGGCATGCACATGAAATGATCTATGGTTATAGTGTGGCAGTGATTGCCGGTTTTTTGTTAACGGCAGTTAAAAACTGGACAGGTATTCAAACAGTTCATGGCTTACCTTTACTTACGATATTTTGCTTGTGGTTAATCGCAAGACTTCTGTTTTTGTTTGGCTCGACGTTTATCATTGCTGCAGCATTTTTTGATCTGTTGTTTATTTTTTCGATCATTGTTACTACTGCATATCCCGTTATTAAATCGCGGAACTGGAAACAGCTTGGCATACTCTCAAAGCTGGTATTACTCGCTATTGCTAACTCATGTTTTTATTTAGGCTATGCAGGTGTTCTCGAGCAAGGTCTGATTTGGGGAATCTACGGTGGTTTATATCTGATTATTGGTTTAATACTGACACTAGGTGGTCGAGTTATTCCTTTTTTCATTGAACGTGGCGTTGGTTATCAGGTACAACTCTATAATCCAAAATGGATTACGCTCTTAGGATTGTTAATCTTTCTTACTTTCTTTATATCTGAATTATTTCTTCATAATAAAGATGTGTCTGGAATAACGTCAGCGGCATTATTCATTATTTATTCGATTCGCCTTATTGGATGGTATACCCCTGGTATTTGGAAAAAGCCCTTGCTCTGGAGTTTATATGCAGCAATGTTTTTTATTAATGTCGGCTTTTTGTTATTTGCCTTAAGTGTCTATGCTGATGTATCAAAGTTTCTTGCTATACATGCGCTTGCATACGGTGGTATCGGTATTATTACTCTGGGGATGATGTCACGAGTAGCATTTGGACACACTGGAAGAAATATTAATGAACCACCGGCAACAGTGAAATACATGTTCGCAATAATATTGCTTGGTGCCATCTTTCGCGTATTTTTCCCTCTATTTATGCCTGAACAATATTTGAGTTGGATAATTTGTTCACAAGTTCTTTGGCTAGTTGCATTCTTATTATTCGTTATAAGTTATGCGCCAATACTGATTAAAGCCAGAACAGATGGTCAGTTTGGCTGAAAGTAGATTCATTTAAAGCATGTAAGTACTTGTATAAGCAATAAATCTATTGCACTCCACCACAGCACACAGATTTACCCTTCCCGAGTTTGAATTATTATAGCGCATAATATTGATTTTTAAGACGATGTCGCAAGTTGCAACACATTTTAGCACTTATTCTAAGAAAGCAAATACTAATTGATCTAGATCAATTACGGTTAGTCTATAAAGGACTTTACTTACAGATAAAGATAGATTAATCAAGGAAGTTACTCTGGAAAACATTGAAATTATCGAATTTCAGAAATGCGTAACGAAACGGTTGCATACTGATTTTTTTATTATATCGTAAAAATTATTAAAGCTAGGAGAAAAATAGAATGAATACAAATTCCTTAAATGGAACGTTTATGTTGCGGGCATTTATGTTGGTATTAATGACGATTTCCATGAACTCATATGCAGAAGATGCACTTATGAATGCTTTAACAGGTGGCAAAGTCGATTTCAGTTTCCGTGCACGATATGAACATGTTGATGATAAATCAAAAGCAGTCGGCAGCCAGGAAGCTGATGCATCTACAGCAAGAACAACATTAGGTTACAAGACCGGCGATTTTTATAATGTATTTGGTTATCTTCAACTTGAAGACGTAACACCCATAACCAGTAGTTCACAATACAATGACACAAGAAATGGTCGAACAACATTACCTGTCATTGCTGATCCAGGTAGTACAGAGATAAACCAGGCTTTTCTTGGTATTAAACCATTAGATAAGACAGTAATTAAAGTTGGACGTCAGATCATTACGCCGCGTAAGGCACCTTTTCATCGCTTTTTAGGCACAGTACTTTGGCGTCAAAATTGGCAGACCCATGATGCTGTAACGGTAAATAGTAGCTATTTTAAAGATTTTGAACTAATAGGTGGATATATCTGGAACAACAATACCATCTTTGGTACAGATAGAGATATGCAGGCACCGATCTTTAATGGGAAATACAATGGTTTTAAGTATGCCAAGCTGGAAGCGTATTACTACGACCTGGATTTTACTAACACTGCTGACTTGTCTAATGCCAGTAAAACCCTGGGTTTTAGAGCAAACGGGGCGATTCCTATCTTTAATGATAAAACCAAATTTATCTATACAGGTGAATATGCAACACAGAGTGAGACTGGTTCAAATCCACGAGATTATAATGCGGATTATTATTTACTCGAAGCTGGTTTCAAGCTAAAGCTGGATAGTTTCGTTAATATGCTGATGATGAAGTTCAGTCGCGAGGTACTGGAACATGATATTGGTACTCTTACGGCGACGGGCGCTGCATCGGGTGCTGTCTTCAGAACACCATTAGCGACCGGCCATGCGTTTCAAGGTTGGGCAGATAATTTTCTTACTGCTCCAGGTACAGGTGCAACGACTGGTGGTATCGTAGATAACTATTTCACCATGGTGGCAAAGGGTAAATACGATACCAAGTTAATTGTTTCCTACCATATGTTGGAAGCTGAAACTGGTAGTTACGATTATGGTAATGAACTTGATCTCTGGCTTACCAAGAAGTTTTTGAAAAATTACACTGTGGCTCTGAAATATTCAGCTTATGATGCAAGTTCTGATCTAGGTAATACTAAGGCGACAGATTTATCAAAATTCTGGGCTTATTTTTCGTTTAAATATTAAAAAGTTGTATGAGCTTTCGTTTTGTAATTATTTTTGGCATCAATCATGCATTTCAGGGATGATGAACAGATTCAGAAAAAAAGAGTTACAAGCATTTTTGTTTCTGACAGCGTGGTGGTTATTCCATTGATGGCCGTCGTAACCATCATTGGTGCCTATGGATTGTTGATTTACCCGTAGACTAATGAGTCAGAATGCAAATACGGGTTTGGCGCGCCGTGCTTTCTTAACCGGGCATTGGCAAAGTAAAACAGAAATTAGCTCGCGCTGTTTAAATAACCACGGTGTTTATTGTTTGACCTGTAAGGATAGTTGCGAGGAAGGAGCGATCATTTTTAATCAGCTTCAAAAGGGAATGCAGTTACCCGTGATTATTTCTGAACGATGTACGCACTGCAAGGAATGTGTGAAAAGTTGTCCGGTTGATGCCATCAGCATTAGCGATATGGAAGAGAGTTAAGTTTATGAATAACAATATACATACTGCGAATTTAATTATTCAGACCTGCCTAGAATACAAGGATAAAGTTTTGTATAAAGCCAGTAAACCTCCCCAGGCAAAATACCATTAAAAAACCCCAAAGTAATAAGAGTAAAACCATAAGAGGAATACGCTTATGATCACAATTAATGTGTGTGGAGTACTGATATTTGCACATCCTAAACATGTAAAAGATGTACAACAACAACTTGAAACGGAAGACGGTGTGGAGGTTCATGCAGTCACAGAGAATGGCCGTTTAGTGGTGACAATTGAAAAAGATGATCAGCAACAAACGGGAGAAGTGCTTAACAGACTTCAGACACTAGACCATGTGATTTCAGCATCCATGGTTTATCAATACTTTGACGAAATAGAAGAAAACGAGTGGGAGATGGCATCATGAAATTAACGCGACGCGATTTTGTAAAGACGAATGCAATCGCTGCTACAGCAGCAGTAGCAGGTGTCACTATTCCGGGTATTAACAGCGCCTATGCTAAATCAGATGACAAAATACGCTGGGACAAGGCACCTTGTCGCTTTTGTGGTACAGGTTGCAGCGTACTTGTCGGCACCAAGAGTGGCAAGATAGTTGCGACCCAGGGAGATCCAGATTCACCGGTAAACAAGGGTTTGAATTGTATAAAGGGTTATTTCCTGTCGAAGATTATGTATGGCAAAGATCGCCTGACGACCCCTTTGTTGCGAATGACAGATGGTGAATACGATAAAGAAGGTGAATTTACTCCAGTCAGTTGGGAGAAGGCCTTCGACGTCATGGAAGAGAAATTTAAAGCTGCGTTGACCAAAGATATGGAAAAAAACAAGGGTAAAGGCCCTAAAGAACTGACCTCCTCTGTCGGTATGTTCGGATCCGGGCAATGGACAGTATGGGAAGGCTATGCCGCCTCCAAGCTCTACAAGGCAGGTTTTCGCAGTAATCATATTGACCCTAACGCCCGCCATTGTATGGCCTCGGCCGTGGCCGGTTTCGTCCGTACCTTCGGATCAGATGAACCGATGGGTGTCTATGATGATTTGGAACATGCCGATGCCTTTGTGCTTTGGGGTGCGAACATGGCCGAGATGCACCCGATCCTCTGGTCAAGATTAACCGATAGAAGGCTTACCGGAGATGACGTCAAGGTTGCTGTATTATCTACCTTTAAACATAGATGTTATGAACTGGCTGATCTGGATCTGACTTTCGAACCCCAGACAGACCTTGCAATTCTTAACTACATTGCTAATTACATTATACAGTCTGGCAATGTGAATAAGGACTTTATCAATAAGCATGTCAATTTTCGTTTGGGTAATACAGATATCGGTTATGGTCTGCGACCCGATCATCCGCTTGAGGTCAAGGCAAAAAATAACAAGAAGCGTAAGGATACGATAGGTTCTAAAGAGATTACTTTCGAAGAATTTGCCGAATTTGTTTCTACCTATGATCTCGAATACACGGCCAGGTTGAGTAAAGTTTCTGAGGAAAAACTCCAGGCGCTGGCCGAACTGTACGCCGATCCGAATCGTAAGGTCGTATCGTACTGGACCATGGGATTCAACCAGCACACACGTGGTACATGGGCTAATAACATGGTTTACAATATCCACCTTCTGACCGGCAAGATATCCGAGCCCGGTAACGGACCGTTCTCACTTACGGGACAACCTTCAGCCTGTGGCACAGCACGCGAAGTAGGTACATTTTCCCATCGTCTTCCAGCTGATCTGGTTGTTGCCAAGAAACTGCACCGGGATTTCAGTGAAAAAGTTTGGAAACTTCCTGAAGGCACATTGAATGGCAAGGTAGGTTACCACGCCGTTTTACAGAATCGTAAGTTAAAGGACGGGAAGCTTAATGCTTATTGGGTTATGTGTAATAACAATATGCAAGCCGCAGCCAATATGAACGAGGAAGGCCTTCCTGGTTATCGCAATCCTGATAATTTTATCGTCGTTTCCGATCCTTACCCGACCGTCACCGCCATGGCTGCTGATCTGATCTTGCCCACTGCGATGTGGGTCGAGAAGGAAGGAGCCTATGGTAATGCTGAGAGGCGAACACAATTCTGGCGTGAACAGGTTAGTGCGCCGGGAGAAGCTAAATCCGATCTTTGGCAACTTGTCGAATTTTCCAAACGATTCAAAACCGAAGATGTTTGGCCAGAGGAATTACTTGCCAAGGCACCTGAATATCGTGGCAAGACACTTTATGAAGTTCTCTACGAGAATGGTCAGGTAAATCAATATCCGGCCCAACAAGTGACCGATTCAGATAATAACGTATACACCAATCATGAGATGGATGACTTTGGTTTTTATATCCAAAAGGGTCTGTACGAAGAATACCGCCGCTTTGGTCTGGAAGGACCTAAGAAAGGTCATGATTTGGGTGAATTTGATCAATATCACAAGACGCGAGGTATGCGCTGGCCGGTTGTTAATGGCAAGGAAACGCTTTGGCGCTATCGTGAAGGTTATGATCCGTTTGTTAAAGCCGGTGCTGAGGTTGAGTTTTATGGTAAACCGGATGGCAAGGCCTGGGCCTTTGCCCTGCCGTATGAACCACCGGCAGAATCACCAGACAATGAATATGATCTCTGGTTAAGTACCGGGCGTGTTCTTGAACACTGGCATTCCGGCTCTATGACAAGACGTGTGCCGGAGTTATATCGTGCCTACCCGGACGCCTTACTCTACATGCATCCCAAAGATGCCAAGGCGCGTGGATTGAAGCGTGGGATGTCAGCAAAAATAGAGACACGGCGTGGACATATAATTGTACGTGTGGAAACGCGAGGTCGTAACCGTCCACCACAAGGACTAGTCTTTGTGCCTTGGTTCGATGCCAGTCGTCTGGTCAATAAACTCACGCTGGATGCTACATGTCCAATATCGAAAGAAACGGATTTCAAAAAGTGTGCATGTAAGGTGGTTAGGTCAGCGTAAACACCGGCTGATGGCATGATGATTGACACAATTCTGAAATCGCACGCAATGAACCGCAGGCAGTTTATGTTTGATACGGCAAAGACTGCCTGTGGTGTTAGCCTGTTTGGGCTTGGCCTCGGGCTATACTCACAACAGGCACGTTCATTAGCGCCATTGGCCGTCAGGCCTCCCGGTGCCTTGTCAGAGGATCAATTCTCCGCTGCCTGTATCCGTTGTGGATTATGCGTACGTGACTGTCCCTATGACACGTTAAAATTGGCACGGCTGGG
>CAYTIZ010000031.1:0-14111 GCA_964437885.1 uncultured Enterobacteriaceae bacterium | reverse complement strand
AAAAAGATTGAACCGTCCCGTTTTACCGAGCCGGTTCAATTTAAGGGGAGATAACTCAATAAGATGGTGCGTCGGCTTTATAAATAAAGCCTTTTTTTCCTGCTTGTTTTTTTACTGCGCTGTAGATTTTTTCGTCTAATGAGTCCTTATAGCCGCCGGCTTTCTTTGCTTTGTTTTTAAGATAGTCTCTGCGTTGTTCGGTTGCTGCCAGAATCTGACGATCCAGTTCCTTGCGTTGCCCAGCTTTTTCCTTTATCAGACTTTCTTGTTCTTCAAATGTCATGTCATGCATTACTGTAGGTAAATCATCGGCATCAATTTCTGAAAGATCGATAGTTCCACTGCTGATACTACCTACCAGTTCGTTCTCGCCATACATATTTACCCTGCCGCTATCGGAGGAATTAAATTCAGCTCGTCGTGCGAGTGATGCCGTCGAAGACAATTTGCGTAATTTATCCGTAGCCTCGTGTTTCATGCTTTGCGCGAGTTTTTCTGTCTTGTTGCCGAAATAAAGTCGAGTGTCTTCTATCTTTTTTGATAACTCGGCTAGTTGTTTGTCGTACGGGGTGACTATGGCAACCGCGCTGCCAGCCTGGTCTACCTGAAAGTAATCACCGCCACCGAGTTGTGCGATCTTTTGCCATTGGATTTTCGTATTCGCATCGGTACCACATTGTATGGTATTTATAAGAATACCTTTTCCCTGAGCCACTTTGGCTGTGACTGCATATTGCACATCATTTTGATAGTCCGTATGCGGTGGTGCATCGCCAATCATGAAGACAACTTTATAAGTGTTCTGATCTTCGCTCCAGGAGATCTTATGCACGGCATCGTAGAGTGCTTGATTAACACTTTCAGGTCCATCGCCACCACCGTTGGCCTTGAAGTCCATCAATGTGGCATACATGGAATCCAGATCACTGGAGAGGTCAATAACCTTGGTAACATAGGCATCGCCACGATCTCGATAAGCGACCAGTCCCATCTTGATTTCCGGTGCTGATTGCGCAGAGGCCATGGTTGAAGCTATGGACCAAATCTTTTCTTTCGCTGACTGGATTAAACCTCCCATACTGCCGGTCGTATCTAAAACAAACACGACTTCTATTCTGGGTTTATCTGACTGAGGCAATATGCCGGTTATTGGTTCTATGGTGTTATCGGGTTTATCCTTAATCAACGGATAGCCAATCACGGTTGCTGCAGTAAATAGAAACAATGCAAAAGTTAGAATTTTCGTTTTCATCTTAATGTCTCCTTATTAGGAAATGGTTGAGAGTTTTCGTAAAGCAGTTTCCGCACTGCGATGTGCAGATTCAAAAGCATCCTCACGTTCCGGGGTAATAAGTTGAGTTGTTGTTGGTTTGTTCATTCGAGCCGGGATGGTTACGAATAACGCCTGTATCAGGAAGAAACACCAGATACTGAGAAACAAACTACTGGTATGCATACCAGCCCAAAGTGCGACGGCCAGACTAAGTCCGGTGAGCCCCATGTCAATTAATGATGACAATAGGCTGGAATAAAAATACAGTGAGCGGATTAACCACATTAATGCGACATGCACGAAGATAAATAGCATCAGGGGAAGTGACAACATCCAGACCAACGTGGCGATGATGCTCCATGCCGTTAGTACAACGATGCGACCCGTCTTTTCATGGCTGCGTGCTAACAAATAAAGGATGTAGCCGAAGCTAATGCCCGTGATGATCAATTCCAGTACATTGTCCGGGTTAAAAACCCAGACTAGTGTTGTGAATAATGCACTCGCAACAATACTGGCAATAACACCGACAACTGCACCCTCAAAGAAGTCAGGCCGTTTCATGATGTCACCCGTTTCTGTTGTTCGCGAAGAAAGGCCACTTCAATGTCTTCATTTCTTACAGAAATATCAGGCATATTCCATACTTCAGTATGACTCTTACTTGCATAGGTTGACACTTCTTGTTCGGCTAGGATGTCGACCTTTTGTTGCATCGATGTTAGTCGTGCTTGATTTTCATTAATGCGCGTCTTTAGTTCGCTCAGAGTGTTGTCCAGGGTGTTTTGTTTTCTATCAATTTCTTTGGCTAGCCGTTGTGTTTCCAGTTTTCGTTTAATTATTCCGCGGGCTAAATCATCCTTGTCAGATCCAAAACAGATATCCAGTTCTTCTTCTATCTGTTCAAAGGTTTGTTCAAGATCTGATTGTCGGGACAAGAGCTGGCCATGTTCGTGCGTTAGTAATTTAAATCTTTGTTCGTCTGCATCGATACTTTCCTGCATTTCTCGTACGGCCTGTTTTAATAGAACAAGTGGCTCCTCGATGTTGTCCAGTACTGCATTCAGGTCTGATCGGAATAATCGCGTTACACGTGTAATTAATGCCATAATGTTTCTCCTATGTTATGTGTTGTTTTGTCGTTAACTCTTGGGGAAAGCATAGGCGCGAGAACGGAAACAAAGTAGACAGGGTTTGGTAAAACAATGTCCGAAAAATTTACCTAACTTTTACATAAGTATTAGCAATGAGTTGTTACTCTATTAATAAATAAAAAACAGATTCCAGGTTTAAAGGTATGACACGTAAGCTACACATGCTCATTGTTGAAGATGAAGAAGCTATCCGTAGCGGATTAATCGATGTATTTATCTATCACGGATACGAAGTAGACTTTGCTGACAATGGTAACGATGGTTTGAAAAAGGCACTCAGCGGCAAGTACGATATGATCCTGCTGGATGTGATGCTGCCCGGCATGAACGGTTTTGATATATGCGATCAAGTCAGAACGAAAGATCGCGATCAAGCTATCATCATGCTAACGGCAAAAACGGGTGATGAAGATATTATCCAGGGATTGTCTTTAGGTGCCGATGATTATGTCGCCAAACCTTTTTCCATTGCACAACTGGTGTTACGTGTTCAGGCGGTATTACGCCGTGCGCGTATAGGTATTGAAATGGACAATCAAATCAGCCTCGGTGATAGCGTCGAGATTGATACTTTAAATTTTTCTGGTCAACGTGGTAGTGAGACTCTCTCTTTTACCCGACGTGAAATTGAATTGTTGCAATATCTTAAAGCCAATAATCAAAGACCGGTTTCGCGCGAAGAACTTCTGAGTAAACTCTGGGGTTATGGCAAAGACTTGAATATCGAAACCCGTACTGTTGATATTCATATTGCCAAGCTACGCAGCAAGATCGAAGACGAACCAGCTCAACCTCGTTACCTGATTACTGTGCGTGGTGCGGGCTATCGTTTGCTTGAGAATTAATCGATGTTTCGTAATTCATTAACAGGCTGGAATAAAAAACAATTACGGTTTTGTCTGGCCTTGTTTTTCCTTGCGTTGGCACTGCCTACGGTTGTTTTAATTTATCAGGCCTATTCGCAATTAAAATGGGAGGCTTTTCATCGATACCAGATAATGGCGGAAGAATTGACCCATCGTATCGATCAACGTCTGCTTGAATTGATTGAACTGGAAGAAGCGCGTACGTTTACGGATTACACTTTTTTAAATGTGATTGGTGACCCTGCTGCCAATTTCTTGCAACGTTCTAAACTATCGGACTTTCCGGTTCGATCCGAGACGCCGGGTTTGCTGGGTTACTTTCAAGTTGATGCCGAGGGCAAGCTGACAACACCCTTATTACCCACGGATGAACAACAATCTTTGGAATATGGTATTTCTGTAGAAGAACTAGGTCAGCGACGTCAGTTACAAAACGAAATTCAGGATATCCTGAGTAAGAATAGTCTTGTCCAAAAACAACAGTCTGAAATTGTCGGTAGAAAAGATAAAGCAGATTTTGAGCGAGATAAGTTTGCAGACATTATCTCAATGGATTCAGCGGTTGCCACGCCAGGGAAAGTTGCTGATTTACCTGAAAGCGTGTCAAGTATCGATGCGGATACATCGAGCAATTTTTATTCAGAAGAGGCTATAGAGGAAAACAAACCACAAGCTGCGTTTGATCGACTTTATGCACAAGATGAGAGACAAGAAAAAAAAGCATCCAAAAAAAACGTACTTCGCTCATTGGGTCGTGTTGAAGATTTAAAACTGGAATCTACTTATGAAAATAGTGCTGCTCCTGCTCCCTTACTCGAGAAAAGCGTCGTAGCGGAAAGGCGTATGAAGAGAAAAGAGCGGAGTGCTTTGCCAGAACAACAATTAAAGGGATTTATGGGCGAAAGTGAGATAGACGACTCAGTTAGTAACACGCTCAGGGAAAATATACATATTAATCTGTTTGAAAGTGAAATAGATCCATTCAATATTAGTTTGCTCGACAGCGGTCATTTTGTGCTTTTCCGAAACGTATGGCGTGACGGCCAACGTTATATACAGGGTTTGCTTATAGAACCGGAAAAGCTGATTAGAGATGTTATTGAAAAAATATTCCGCAGCACAAATTTATCAATCATGAGTAATCTTGCTGTTGCTTACCAGGGAGATATCCTTGCCGTGATTAGTGGACAATCAAGAAACAGGGTCGATTACAGTTCAAAAACCTTACAGGGATCATTGCTTTATCAAAAGCAACTATCCACTCCATTAAATGATGTTGAGTTAATCTTCAGTATTAATCATTTACCTGCCGGACCGGCTGCTACGGTGATTAACTGGATTGCGGTTATTCTAGTTATGGTGCTATGTGGCGGTTTCTTGCTGATGTATCGCCTGGGTCTGGGACAAATCAATCTTGCCAGACAACAACAGGACTTTGTCTCAGCGGTCAGTCACGAACTGAAAACACCGTTGACCTCTATTCGTATGTATGGGGAGATGCTACGCGAAGGTTGGGCAGACGAAGATAAAAAGAAAATCTATTACAGTTATATTCATGATGAAAGTGAACGCTTGTCGCGCCTTATCAATAATGTACTGCAACTGGCACGAATGACTCGCAATGAATTACAGGTTGAACTGAAACCTGTCAGTATTAATGAAATACTGGATATGATTCGGTCGAAGATATCATCCTATGTCGAACGTGTAGGTCATAACATTAATATAAATTGTAATAAAGAAACAGAACAGGCCGTCATTCAGGTTGATTTGGATTGTTTAAATCAAATTTTGATTAATCTAGTCGATAATGCCATTAAGTTTTCTGCCAAGTCGGATAAAACCGACATCGATATCAGCTGCCAACAGCAACTAGATGGCTCAGTATTGTTTAGCGTCCGTGATTACGGTCCTGGCGTTGCAAAAGATCAAATGAGAAAAATATTCAAGTTGTTCTATCGCTCAGAGAATGAACTCACACGCGAAACCGTAGGTACGGGAATTGGTTTGGCATTAGTACATCAATTAGCTCAGGCCATGAATGCGAAAGTAGATGTGGTCAACTGCGAACCCGGAGCGGAATTCAGACTGACGTTTCCTCATCAATTGAACGCCTCTGTTTAATACATAAGACTATCTTGTGACTACAAACCTGAAGGAAACCTTCTCTGATCTGAATAAACAGATAACCATCTTGACCGGTGCCGGGATCTCGGCAGAAAGCGGGATACCCACCTTTCGTGGGCCTGAAGGTTATTGGACGGTGGGTTCTAAAGAATATCATCCTGAAGAGATGGCAACCTATGCTATGTTTTCTGCCGAGCCTGATGAAGTTTGGAAATGGTATTTATATCGATTGAGTGTTTGCGGTAATGCTGCACCTAATCAAGGGCATCTTGCTCTGGTAGAAATGGAACAACAACTTCAGGATCGTTTCACGCTTATCACCCAAAACGTTGATAATTTACATCTGCGCGCGGGCAACAGTTCAGCGCGTACTTACCAGATACACGGTAATGTCTTTTTCATGCGCTGTACGAATGAATGTAAGCAACAACTCTATCCTCTGCCATTGGAGTTATTGCCCCGGGATAAAGATCAGGGTATCTCTAGTGTAGATAGAAAATATTTATCCTGCCCTGATTGTGGCGCAGGCACACGCCCACATGTCTTATGGTTTGATGAATGTTATGACGAACATTATTTTAAATTTGAGAGTGCAATGGCAGTCGCTGCCAAGACAAATATTCTTGTTATCGCGGGGACTTCTGGCGCAACATCTTTACCAAATCATATCGCAAATATTGTTTATCAAAACAAGGGAACGATCATTGATATTAATATCGAACAAAATCCTTTTACTGAGTTGGCAATGAGTAGTACTAATGGCGAGTTTTTAAATATGAGCTGCTCAGAAGGGCTTTCCACAATACTGAACTTTTTGAAAGCTTAGTTATTCAGGGAGCATTATTTATTCGGCAGGTTCAAGTGCGTGCATAATAAAATTTTCAACATATTTGCCTCCAGTCTCATCAAATTTTTTAAACTTCAAGCCAAAGGCAACATCTTCATTGCTACCATCATGGGTAAGCGTAAAGTAGTAAACGTTACTAATCACCTTGATCTGATCATTGCCTGTATTCGATGGAAGGCTGAAGATTACATTTACCATAATCTTGTCTTGCACGGTGATTTGTTTCGCACCTGGATTAATTGCCAAGGCAGCTTCCCGACTACAGCGTATCTGTAGACCATCTGGAGAGATATCATAAATATGACCTTCAATCAGTTGTTGTCCAACACAAAGAATAATGACGGGGACATCCAATCTTAGTCTTGGATATTTTCGTTGTTCCTCATATTGCTCAGTTATTTGCGCAAGAGTCATGGTATTGATTCCTCATTCATTATCAGTAATGCATTAGTAAAGTTTAAGTTTGCAGGAGCATTAATACCAAGCTTGTTTGGCTAATAATGTGACATGTGTATCTTTGTGATAGTGAGAATTGTGAAGGGGCTCACGTTTTTTCGCTAATAATACAATCGATTAGCTGATCGATATTTACACCTTGGTATATTACTTATCGCCTAATCCAGTAATACAATGTTTGCGTAAAAGTACCATCGCTATTATTGATCGATTCCATTTCACCACTAATACCTGAATATTTTCCTGTACCTCCAATGATACTAAGGGTTGAGGTTCCCCGGTCGTACTCGCGTCCAGCGACCTGAATGCTTCCGTTTTCGAATGTCAGAGTCCATTGACATTGGAAACTGTGAGCAACCTGAGTACGTGTGCAAATGCCGCTATTATTGCCAATTTCTTTCATGTCTAAATCAAGCAAGGGCTGATCAAATGATAAAATATCACCAACAGAGTCACCGGAATAACCTGTGTCAGTATATTGTGCAGGGTTAATTCTGGCATCTGCGATTGTTACCAATATCTTTGGACTTTCCTGTGAACAGGCAGTTAGCCCCAATATAGTTGCAGATAACAGGATATTTTTTACAGTAAGTAAAGATCGACTCATCATGATATTTGCAGATTTATTTTTCAGGATTCATTTTAGAAATTATAAATTAATATTGTCGGGGAAGGTTTCTTCCGCGATGCTTGTAATATTATTTCGTATATATTGTTCTTGTTCTTGTTCTTGTTCTTTCATAGAAAAAAAACCTGATTATTTACATTAATAAATTTAGCGGGAATATTTAATCTAAATATAGTAGATATTATCCTGAATATTGAATTGATTATTTAAAGCGGTCAGAATACTTATATAATATACATTCTTAATAATATTTGGAGTTCATTCCATGGGAAATTCACTTATTGACCAGCTGAAAAAGACCGGTCTGGTTAATAAAACCAAGGCTTCAAGAGCCAAACAAGATCAATATAAAAATAAAAAGCAGAAGAAGAAAAAAGGCGCTGTAGTTCAATTAGATGAGACTAAACTGTTGGCGCAAAAAGCGCAGACTGAAAAAGTCGAACGTGACCGCCAGATTAATCTGAGGAATAAAGAAGAGGCTGAACTCAAGGCTGTCGCCGCACAGATTATTCAGCTGATCGAAACTAATCGTGTTGAAAATCGCGAGGGCGAGATTGTTTATAACTTTACGGATGTTAATGTGGTTAAACGTCTCTTCGTTTCAGAGCAGATATACAAACATCTCATGTCTGGTCATCTGTGTATTGCCAAGCTAGGTAAGGAATATGAATTAGTTCCAAAGCCGGTAGCGGAGAAAATTAAACAACGTGATGCTAACTGTATTATTAATACTGAACATAGTATCGAGCCTGAACTCGACCACATGGATGTGGGAGGTAGAGTAACGTCGGGAACAGTTACCGAGGATGCGGATGATCCTTACGCCGATTATAAAATTCCAGATGATTTAATTTGGTAAAATTAAATACGCGCCCCATTTCTGCTACATTTAATCTGTTGCTTGCCTGTTTTTCCCCATAAGCCTTCCCGATTTTTATGTTGTGATATATACCCATGATACTTATCAGGTGATCACGCGTGCAGCAAAGTATGCCGTGTTGTTTATCAGTCTTATGTTTCAGGCTTATTTTATCAGTGTCAGCGCATCGATTGCGCTTATATCGCTATGCAGCAGCAGTATTTTAAAGAGTCGAACAAAAGCAGCTATTGTTTTTATTAACTTATCTGGTCTTTACACATATCTATTTGTGACATTGCGCTCTGAAGGTTTTTCTTTGTTAATTGGTAGTATTGGCTTGTTTGTTATCCTGGGTAGCACGATGTACCTCACTTGTCGTATTGACTGGCGCAAGATGGAGACTGAAATCACTGTTGAATAGTGCATTTCAATATTGGGTTCATATGATTGTGGTCAAAAATATGATGTAAACTTAAAATGCCAATGAAACATTTTACATAACAACGACTTTATTATACTTGCTAAAACTGTCAGTATTACGCCAGGCAAAAGCATTATTTCTTTAATAATTATAAGGCAACAATACAATATATGAGTGACACAATAACATGGGCTGTACTCAGCGACGGTAGATATATCAAGGTGATGGTTCATAACGGCACGGGAACTAAATTTTCGGTGTTAGATGCCGATAAGAATGAGGCTCTTGCGCAACTTTGTTATCAGATGGTCAACTGTAAACCGATGCTTTCGGGGAAGGAAACTGCTGAGTCGGAGAAAATAAACTTTATTCAACTACATGCTGATTTCTTAAGCGCACAGCATGAGCAGAATTTGTTTGACTCATTGCTTATTGCCGCACCACAGACTGTTATTAAATCATTGCGGGATGCCTTGCCGGAACAGTTAAATCAATTGATTGTTGGGGAACTGGAAGAAGACGTTCTGATGAAGTCCAATGATGATCTCGATAACATGCTTGCTAAACTTATGGTCAATTGAAAATAAAAGAATAAATTTTCATGTAGTTTAATCACTAGCCTAAGTATAGAGAAGTCCCGATATAAATTAATAACGTGATAGTATCGATTAATGCGAACATGGTTACCGACTTTTGCAATTCTTCTTTGCCATACACTTACTGGTACAGCTTCGGTTTCAACTCGTTATCTGGTCAGTGTACTTGACCCAATCGAGATTGCATTCATGCGATATTTTTTTGGTGGTTTGATTTTATTGCCATTATTTTTTTTGTTTCGAAATAAAAATTTAAACCTGAATTTATTTCTAAAAACTGTTGTATTAGGTATTTTATTTTTTGGGTTATTTCCTTTTTTATTTTCATATGCTTTTGTCTATACCAACGTAGCACGTGGTTCACTTGTTTTGGCAACTATGTCCATATGGGCAATGTTACTTAGTAAGCTAATGGGCCATGAGAAATTCAGCCCGTTGTCATTAGCTGCAATAGGATTGACCTTATTAGGTTTGTTTATAGCACTTTCCGATAAGCTCATTTTGTCATTGCAGGGATCAGTGTCGTTTAAAGGCGAATTAATTATGTTGCTCGCAGCAATAATGGGTGCCATTTATGCGGTAATGTCACGAAATGTTTTGAAGCAAATTCCTGCAACTACAATGACGCCGATAGCGATGTTAGCCGGATGTTTGTTTCTTTTTCCGTTTACTCTTGCTAATGGTATCGATGAACATATTTTATCCCTTTCGCCTATACAAATGGGTTTGATGGTTTATTTGGGGATCGTGGCTGGAGGAATAGCTTTCTTTTTGTTTAACTGGTCCTTAACCAGAACAACAGCGACTTTCAATACGATGTTTGTCACTTTAAATCCGATTACAGCTATCTTTCTGGCTTATCTGTTTTTAGGGGAGACGATTAATATTAATTTTATAATTGGCGTGTTGATAGTTTTTAGCGGGCTTGGTTTAGCAGTATATTCACAACGACAGGCTATTTAAAAATAATAATTTATGGTTTATAAAAATTATTTTTAGGTTCAGCTATGTTAGCGATATAAACACTGTAGGATGATTCGCAATAAATCAGCTTGGCAAATTACATATCCCCGCTGATTGAAATACCAACAATTTCTGTTGAGGCAGACTGTAATTCTATATGGTACAAAAAATAACTGTGGCGTCAGGGTAAAGAATAATATTCGATATTATTTTAAGAAAAGAAATGAAGAGTATCGCCTTATTAATTTAAAATTAATACTTTCTAAAGATAGATGTGCTGGCCATTGAGTAGTGCAAATATTTCATCTTCCGGTGCGTTAACGTCAAGCTTATCTTCAGTTACATTGGAAACTTCATAACCAAAATTTTTCAATTTTTCGACATAGAATTCTACAGGTGGTGCTTCATCGGGCAGACGGTCTGCGGTGCTATGGAAATCACGCATTTCTACCAAGGTTAATGTCAGAATACCTGTTTCACGACTGTATTCACTCATAGTTTAGCTCCCGTTAAGTGTGCTTAATATTAAGCAGTTTCTATTATTCATTTATCATTACTAATATATATTTACTCTATCAAAAACCGGCTAAGTCGTTGTTTTAGCGATTTGTTTTCAGACCTGAGTTTTTCAAGTTCTGCAATTATATCGAGATATAAGGGTATGCTTGCCCAATCGATATCGAAATCTCGATGTAGTCTGGAGGCGCGTTTGACAATACTAAGCATAGTGACATCAAAGCGCCATTCGCTTGGCGATGTGCCTTTTGGTTCGAGTACACCTTCTTCAACGATGGTGATTAAAATATTTGTTGGCAACTCAGCTATTTCGCAAACTTCTTCGAGTGTCAATTTCATTGTTAAATCACGATCCATCAGGTTCTCCTCCATTCGCTGCGCGGATTAAATAGCGTTTTTTCCGATAATGTTTTCCAAAGTTGTCTGGTTTCTTCGTCAGTTTGGTCGGGAACAACTATTTTTAGTATGGCATATAAATCACCCATGCCTGTCTTGCTGGTCAAACCTTTGCCTTTTATACGCATCCGCTTTCCGGTTTGGCTATTGGCTGGTAAGGTCAGATTGATATTGCCAGAGAGCGTTGGGATTTCAATTTTGGTGCCGAGTATGGCTTCCCAAGGTGCGATGGGTACGGTAATGATCAGGTTATGTCCTTCAACATCGAATAGTGGATGCGGAACCAGACGTATGTGTAGATACAGATCGCCGTTTTGTCCCTCTCCTATGCCAGGTCCACCTTGACCCTTTAAACGAATGCGTTCTCCTTCTGTTACGCCTTTGGGTATTTTGACATTCAATGTTTTTTTTACATCGGTCAATCGTCGCCCATCAGTATCGTAATGCGGAAGCTGAAAAGAAATGGTTTTTTTCTCATCCGAGAGTGTTTCTTCCAGAAAGATCGGTAACTCAGTTTCGATATCTTGCCCACGAAAGCTGAAATGAGTTTCGCGATGTGAATGTGAGTCTCCGCTTCCATCTGCTCCAAAAATGGATTCGAAGAAATCTGAGAAGTCGCCACTATGATTGGAAGAGGACCGCCAACCTGGTGGCGGTTCAAAGTGTTGTCCGTCTTGCCCATATTTTCTGAGCTCATCGTATTCCGCTCTTTTTTCCGTGTCTTTCAGTGCGGCATAGGCTTCCGCGACATCTTTGAATTTATTTTCTGCATCTTTGTCTTCGCTGACATCAGGGTGATATTTTCGAGCCAGCTTTCGATAGGCTGTTTTAATTGCCTTAAGGTCTGCGTCGGATTCAACACCGAGAATTTTATAGTAATCTTTGAAATCCATTTATAACCTCTTGTTACATCAACGTTGTTATTAGTAGATGATAAAGAATCGCGTTAACGAATTTATTTTTTATTGTCACCTGCATTATTACACGCATTATTGATGTCTGTATGAAAAAATCATCTGTTTATTGATCAAGAACAAATTGTTATTTCCTGTATGACGTTACTATCTAAAGTGATCTTTAATTAATGTAGCAGGAAAAGCTCAATGAGTAATACTCAATTAAGAATCGTTGTTCTTTATGCCGATGTATCCGGTAGTACCCGTCTTTATGAAAAATTTGGCGATACCATTGCCTGTGCCGATATTCATACCTGTATTGATTTATTAACCGAGGTTGTAGAAAGTAACGAGGGTAAAAAAGTAAAGACGATTGGTGATGAAATCATGTGTTCTTTTACTCGACCTGACAAGGCTGCGCAGGCCGCCATGGAGATGAACCAGGTATTACGTGATGCCAGTGAAGCAGGTCGCTTTCAATCAGGCGAAGTGCATATCAAGATTGGTTGGCATTATGGTAGCGGGGTATTTCGCAAGGATGACATTGTCGGCGAAGCTCCATTATTGGCACAGCAAGTTATCAGTGAGGCCAAGCGTGATGAAATACTGACGACGAAAAAAAGTATTGATGAATTACCCGTTATCATTAAATGCACAGCAAAATTTATTGATTGTATCGAAGCTGCAGATGGTAGTGGCGATATCGATGTGTATTCGTTGCCATGGGATGAGGAAGATAATGAAGCCACTGTAGTCGGTACTGTCTCCGACATACACGATGTCCCCGGCGGATTGGTACACGATACTTTGATATTACGTTATGAAGATCAATATTTTGAAATGAATCCTCAAAAGACCCATTGTCGTTTTGGGCGAGGTGAGGATAACGAGATTGTGGTTCAGGGTGATTTCACCTCTCGTCACCATGGCGAAATTTATTATCGCCATGGACATTTTCATCTTTCTGATATGAGTACTAACGGAACTGGTGTCATTCACGAAGGGGATAAGTTTATACGTCTGCACCGAGAGGAAAAAATATTGTCTGGTTCAGGTATTATTTGTTTTGGTGGTGAACCTAATGTTGATCCAAAAGCAGCGGTTCAATATGAATGTAGCAAGGCAGCAATTTAATCAGAGGCTCCTTAGGTAAGTAATTTATAGGCATTGCATATAATTTGATTTGCTAACAGGTACTGCCTATATATAATATAGTAAGAGAGTGAATCTTGAAATTCAATATAGGTATTAATTATGTTAGTGACTTTTAAGAGTGGAGCTCATAGCGAGTTCACCATATTTTCTGAGATTGCTGAAGACTTATTGAAGATGATGGGGCATAGCGGAACCATTCCCAGCGCGCTTGCTGTGAAGGATGTCCCTGAAGCGTTGAAAAGTTTAAAACAGGCTCTAGAGTATAAGCCTAATGCCTTGGTCGAGGAAGCATCGAGTGATGACGACCACATGGATGTGGGAGGTAGGGTAGCGCCTGGAGCAGTTACCGACGAAGAGCCTGACGTATCCCTATCAGGTCGGGCGTTCCCTTTGGTTGAAATGCTGACTGCAGCAATCAAAGATGAAAGTACTGTGATGTGGTATAAAAATTAATCAGGCTGCTTTGTAAGCTATGTAAACTGTACAAGAGGATTCTTTGTCCGTATATAAATTCGGAAAACTCACGATGTGGGATTCGGAAGATTGGAATATCTTATTAAGCAAATCCATAAAATTTTCATCTGGTGGATCGTTGGACCAGAGTCCGAAGATACCACCGGGATAAATTTTATTAGCTAATTTATTTAAGCTTTCTTCTGTATAGAAAAAACTATTGCCTTGGTTAAGCCAATGCGTTGGTGAATGATCTATATCGAGTAATACTGCGTGTACTTGTTTATCTTCATCATCAAAGCCTTTGTTATCTGACGTTGCAGCGGCAAAGAAATCTGCATTCAGAATCGTACAGCGTGGATCGGAAGTTAATTCTTTTCCAAGTGGTACAAGTTCGCGCTTGTGCCAATCGATAACGGGCTGCATGACTTCAATGACTTTTAGTGATTTGATTGCTGGATCTTCCAATGCTGAAACAGTGGTATAACCAAGTCCTAATCCGCCA
>CAYTIZ010000030.1:0-14150 GCA_964437885.1 uncultured Enterobacteriaceae bacterium | reverse complement strand
TCACGCCTTGCCTACACGGATGTAGGTACTTAGCTTGCGCCTGGAACAAGTAAGCTGTGCCCTGAATAAAAACGGACATACTCGGCTCTGGCTTCCTCGGCAATTGCTCCTGCATAGCTCTACTATGTCACATCCCTGTGACTATGCTCTGCACTACCTCCTCCATCCATGGAGTCGTCTGAACACTACATTTCCATGTGTCATGGGCATAACACAATAATGAAAGTTTCAGAGTTACCCTATCATCGTGATTCTGCAAAGTTATTTGCCAAAGTGGCAGATGAACCCTGGAGCATGTTTCTGGATAGTGCTTACCCGAAAATAGACATGGGTCGCTATGACATTATTGTTTCTCGACCAGCGGTCACACTGGAAACTGTCGATAACACCACTCATATTATTGAAAATGATAAAAATAAAAAACTGACTTCTAACAAAGACCCATTTGAACTTGTTAAAAAATATCTAGGCGATAGCGATAAAAATTTTACTGGCTTACCTTTTTGTGGTGGAGCATTAGGTTATTTTTCTTATGATTTAGGACGATACCTGGAAACACTTCCAGAAATAGCTAAACAAGACATTAATATGCCAGACATGGCGATAGGTATTTATGACTGGGCTGTAATTGTCGATCATCATCTTCGTCGTTCATGGCTAGCCAGTTATTGTCGGTTTGAAAAGACGCAACTAATCTGGGCTGAACTACAGGAATTATTTGCTAGCGTTTCGGATAATGAAGGAAATGGTTTTCAGATCAAAACTAATGTTGAGTCGAATACATCCAAAGAAAAATATACAGAAGCATTTGATCGCATAAAAAACTATATTTTTAATGGTGATTGTTACCAGGTTAATTTAGCACAACGATTTTCTGCTGAGTTTGAGGGCGATAGTTGGTCAGCTTATTTACAATTGCGGCAAGTTAACCCGGCACCTTTTGCTGCGTATATTAACATTCCTGCTGGTACTGTATTGAGTTCATCACCAGAACGATTTTTACGAGTGACAGATAATCAAGTTGAAACAAAGCCCATAAAAGGAACAAAACGCCGTTCTGACTTTGCTTACGAGGATAAGGCACTTGCCGTTTCTTTGCTTGAGAGTGAAAAAGATCGTGCTGAAAATCTGATGATTGTCGATTTATTGCGTAACGACATCAGTAAATCCTGTGAATCAGGGTCAGTTGTTGTGCCAAAATTATTTTCTTTGGAAACCTATGCTACGGTTCATCATTTAGTCAGTACTGTTTCCGGTCGTTTATCAAAGAATAAACATGTGCTTGATTTATTTCGTGATTGCTTTCCCGGTGGTTCTATTACTGGTGCGCCGAAATTGAGATCAATGGAGATTATTGAAGAACTCGAACCACATCGTCGTTCAGTTTATTGTGGTTCGGTTGCCTATATTGGTTTTGATGGAAACATGGACAGTAATATCTGTATCAGAACGTTGGTTCAATACGAAAATAAACTTTATTTTCATGCCGGCGGGGGAATTGTATGGGATTCCAAAGTCGACTCTGAATATAAGGAATGTTTTGATAAAGCCGCTGCCATGTTGAAATTATTTAAACACGAAGAAGCTCGTTGAACATAATCGTAATTAAACTGGGCGGTAGTTTGATGCGCAGTAGTGAATTATCTGCCTGGTTAAAAAGTATTGAAACACTATCAACAAATTCAAATATTATTGTAGTGCCTGGCGGAGGTGAATTCGCTGACTCAGTTCGGAGTTTGCAAAATACACATGGATTTGATGACCATGCAGCGCATCGAATGGCATTATTAGCAATGTGCCAATACGGCTATTTGTTAGCGGGGATGAATCCAGGACTACACATCGTCGAAGATATTAATGCCATATCATCCTTATTAGGCAAAAACATGCCGCTGTTATGGTTGCCGCTAAGCCTGTGTGATGATGATTCAGAAATCTGTGCTAGCTGGGATTTTACTTCAGATAGTATTGCCTTATGGCTAGCGACTAAATTATTAGCGACAAAACTAGTATTGGTTAAATCTAAAGATTTAAATTTTGCTAACATATCAATTCGAAATCACATTAAAATGAATAATTTAGACAAGGGATTTCAAGAGCTTAGCAAAGATTATTTAGGTGAAATCTTGCTTTTTGAAAAAAGCCAATACGGGCAATTAATAAATTTAAACTAAAAATAACAGGAAATCCTGCTCAAAATACCTTTCTTTCAAATCAGTCATAACATGCCCAAGTAAAAGCAATTTCATTACGTTCAATAATTGACACAACTGATGCCTTAGTAGCAATGATTAAAAAAATAATAAAGGTTTTTTAATATAGGCCGAAACATACAATAAGCCATGATGATTAGAAAATTATTTTTTATGTGGGATTTCCCCAGTAAACAACTGTATAGAGGAATGTAAGATGGAAAAATTAGTAACAAATTTGAATATAGCTAAACAATTCTATTTACATACTGGTTTTGTTTGTATTGGTTTAGTAATACTGGAAGTTGTTATTCATTTTGCAGGACTCGGGTTCTTGGAAAGTTTGAGCGCAAGCTTAGTTTTGGCATTGGCAACCTTTGGGTTGGCACATTATATTGGGAAAATAAATAGTAAACGTTCCCTGCAAATAGTAGAAGGCATGCATGCAATGTCAAAAGGCGATTTGACACACAAAGTTAATATTACTGGTAAGGACGAATTTGCATGGATGAGTTGGGAGTACTCAGAAGCTCGTAAGGGTTTTGCGGGGCTAGTGAAAGAAATACTGGGTAGCGCGGGACAACTAGCTGCTGCTGCTGAAGAGCTCTCAGCAATTACCGAGCAAAGCAATAATGGTGTGCTGCGTCAGCAAGGCGAAATTGAACAAGTAGCAACTGCTATGAATGAAATGTCAGCCACCGTTACAGAAGTATCAAGAAATGCAAGTAGCGCAGCAAGTGCAGCACAAGAAGCGGATGATAGAGCAAAGGAAGGCTGTGAAGTGGTTAATACAACAGTAGAAACGATTAATAATCTGGCATCTGAAGTTGAACGTACTTCAGAAGTTATTGAGAACCTGAAAGGAGATAGTATCAGTATTGGTACTGTGCTTGATGTGATTCGAGATATTGCTGAGCAAACTAATTTACTGGCACTTAATGCGGCTATCGAAGCAGCACGAGCGGGCGAGCAGGGACGTGGTTTTGCCGTTGTCGCAGATGAAGTTAGAACTCTGGCAAGTCGTACACAACAATCAACACGTGAAATTAACGACATGATTGAACGTTTGCAAAATGGCGCAAATCAAGCGGTGAAGGTGATGGAAATGGGACGTGCCAAAGCAGAGGAAAGTGTCGAACAAGCAGCAAAAGCAGGCGAAGCATTACAAGCCATTACTGGTGTTGTTGATAATATCAGGAGTATGAACATACAGATTGCCAGTGCTGCTGAAGAACAAAGTTCCACAGCCGAAGAAATCAATCGTAACATTGTTAATATAAGTGAAGTTGCTCAGGAAACAGCGGGCGGTTCACAACAGACAGCCAGCGCTAGTGATGAACTGGCAAGATTGGCTTCAGACCTTCAAAATCAGGTAGGTAAATTCAAGATTGCAATTTAATAAAACTTATGTCCAAGGATGGACTGTATGTCGCGAGAGGACAGGAGTCCGAAGCGATGATGTCCATGGACGCTTACAGGAGGTAATCGGTACGACTCCAGGGAAGGAGGAGGTAGAGTTGCGCCGGGAGCAGCAACCGAGAGTCGAGTCTGGAACAGTTACCGAGAAGCTAGACGGAAGGGATATCCGAAGCAATTATTTTTTGCTATTCACACTTGAATCAGCACTTTTATGTGTCGACTCAAGTGCTAATTTTTCGTAAGCCCTGAGTGCTGCAGGCATACCAAAATCCAGTGCAATACGATAACAATCCAGTAGGCTGGAATCTTCTATTTCATCAACGTTAAGCTGTTGTTCCATTCACTTTCTCCATTTGTGTTGTCTCGTCGTTATACAACTATTTTAAATAGGAAGCCTTATAAGCTATAAAATGCTTCTATACTGAATAAGAAGGCCTGGTATCCGGAAGAGGCTGGAGATACCAGGCAATAACCGAGCATCCATCTCGGTTCCCGCTAAGGCGGTCACGGTAAATTGAATTCATTTTTTTTCTGAAAGTTCTCAGATGAGCGCAAGACGAGGTAACACTACGCCGGAGCGTTGTGGGCAACGTCAGTTGCTCGCTAGAGTGAAATACAGGGATGTATCTCATCCAAAACGGCAAACAAAAGTATTGAGCCATATGCGGGCTTTCAGTTAGTCCCACGTTAATGCGCCCCCGGTTTGATATTCGGTAACACGCGTTTCAAAAAAATTCTTTTCTTTACGTAAATTGGCTTGCTCGTCCAACCAGGGCAATGCTGATTCAGCGCCAGGGAAGGGCTCTTCACTTAAACCAAGTTGATTAGCACGTCTATTGGCAATGTATTGAAATTGCGCAAGATGTGTTTCAGCGGAATATCCCAGAATTGGGTCTCTTAGAATGTAGCTGGCATAGGATTTTTCAGCTTCATAAGCTTCATCCCACATATGACGTATTTCTTTCATATCCAGTGTCAGGTTTTCTTCTTCTATTATTTGTTTAACGACACGAATACCAAAAGCAGCATGCATTACTTCATCACGCATAATGTATTGTAATTGTTCAGAGGTGCCTTTCATCAGACCACGACGTTGTAATGCGAAGATAGGACTGAAACCATTATAGAACCAACAGCCTTCAAAGATCGCCGCAAAGAACATATAAGCAATAACAAAATTGTGCAGTTCATCCCGATCACCTAAATCAATATCAGATCGCAAGACCGAGCTTAAACGATGATTAGCAACAGCGATTTTTTGATGTATTTCAGGAACAACACGGTAACGGTTATAGATTTCACCCTGATCAAGACCGATAGTTTCAATACAATGTTGATAAGTCCAGGTATGTAATGCTTCTTCATAAACTTGACGTGCCTGATATATTTGTAATTCAGGCGCAGTCATTTTCTCCATAACAGCAAGGCCGATATTTCGCATGGCTAAAATGTCTGAGGTTGTCAGATAAGACAGTACATTTTCGTAAACATGTTTTTCTTCAGGTGTTAGCTTGTTACGATAGTCTGCTACATCCTGAGCCATATTTATATCTAATGGTGTCCAGTGATTTTTATTAGCATTAAGGAAAAAATTCCATGCCCATGGATATTTAAACGGCGCTAGTTGATTGATGTCAGTGTGTCCATTGATAACCCGTTTGTCCGCTGGATTAACAGGATCAAGTCTTTTTGCAACAACCTTAAGTTCAGGTTTGTCAGTCACATCTACTGCAGATTCGCTTAATGCGTTTTTAACAATTGCAGGTTCAACGTTATCTGTTTGTACTGATTTTGCTAAAGGGTCATTCCAATCCAACATTCAATCTACCTCGTGTTTTGTTATTGTTGCCTACTGACAGGCTTCGCAATCCGGATCCAGGATTGAGCAAACCTTGGGTTCTTCTGCAGCATTATTTTGAATTTGCTCTGTGCCATTACTGTCATTTTTTTCCATATGCGTCGCGCCGAGTGAACGTAGGTAATAGGTTGTTTTTAAACCTCGAACCCACGCGAGCTTATAAAGGTTATCCAGCTTTTTGCCACTAGGTTCCGCCATATAAAAGTTTACCGACTGTCCCTGATCAATCCATTTTTGTCGTCGTGATGCAGCTTCAACTAACCAACGTGAATCGACTTCAAATGCGGTGGCATAGATTTCTTTTAATTTATCCGGGACACGATCTATTTCTTGCACACTGCCATCAAAATATTTGAGGTCATTAATCATGACATCATCCCAAACACCCTGTTCTTTCAAATCTCGTACGAGATAAGGATTAACAACGGTAAATTCACCGGAAAGATTCGATTTAACAAACAGATTTTGATAAGTCGGTTCGATAGATTGACTAATACCACAGATATTGGAGATGGTTGCCGTTGGTGCAATAGCCATGCAATTTGAATTACGCATACCGACTTTCATGACGCGTTCTCGCAAGTCATCCCAATTCAAAGTCTGGTCAAAATTAGCTTGCAAGTAATCTCCGCGTTCGTCAGCCAAACGTTGCATCGAATCGATAGGTAAGACACCCTGGCTCCATAAAGAACCGTTATAGGTCGAATAAGAACCGCGTTCCTTAGCTAAATCTGTCGACGCTTTAATGGCACAGTAGCTAACTGCTTCCATACTCGTATCAGCAAAATTAACCGCTTCTTCAGAACTATAAGGCAAACGTAATTTATACAAGGCATCCTGAAAACCCATGATGCCAAGGCCAATAGGACGGTGGCGTAAATTAGAACGTCTCGCTTTCGGCACACTGTAATAGTTGTAATCAATAACGTTATCGAGCATACGTATGGCGGTGTTAATGGTTTTTTCCAGCTTCCCTGCATTCAAGCCATTTTCATCAATATGCTGTGGCAAATTAACCGAACCAAGATTGCAGACGGCTATTTCATCTTCAGATGTGTTTAACATGATCTCGGTGCAAAGGTTTGATGAATGTACAACACCAGCATGTGATTGTGGCGAACGTATGTTGCAAGGATCTTTAAAGGTAATCCATGGATGGCCTGTTTCGAATAACATCGATAACATTTTGCGCCATAAGTCGTTTGCTGCAATAACCTTGAAATTATTAATTTTGCCTTCAGCCGCTAATTGTTCGTATTCAGCATAACGTTTATCAAATGCGTTACCGTAAAGTTCATGCAAATCAGGTGTTTCGTGTGGTGAAAATAAAGTCCAATGGCTTTCTTCGGCAACACGTTTCATGAAAAGATCCGGTATCCAGTTTGCCGTGTTCATATCATGTGTACGACGGCGCTCATCGCCCGTGTTTTTACGTAAATCGAGAAACTCTTCAATGTCCATATGCCATGTTTCAAGATAGGCACACATGGCGCCTTTACGTTTGCCGCCCTGATTGACCGCAACAGCGGTATCATTAGCCACTTTCAGAAAGGGGACGACACCTTGTGATTTACCATTAGTGCCTTTTATGTGCGCACCCAATGCTCTAACAGGCGTCCAGTCATTGCCTAGACCACCGGCGTATTTAGATAACATGGCATCATCTTTAATGGCACAAAAAATACCATCGAGATCGTCTGGGACAGTCGTCAGGTAGCAACTTGATAATTGAGGACGACAGGTGCCTGAATTAAACAGGGTAGGCGTTGAACTCATGAAATCAAATGATGACAGCAGTTGATAAAATTCTATAGCGCGTCCTTCACGATCCAGTTCATTGATAGCCAGACCCATTGCCACTCGCATGAAGAATGCCTGTGGTAATTCAAAGCGAATTTCATCTTCAGTGTGAATGAAATAACGATCGTAAAGTGTTTGTAAACTAAGATAAGTAAATTGATGATCACGACTAGCATCTAAAGCGGAACCTAATCGGTCCAAATCATATTTGACGAGTTCATGGTCAAGCAAACCTAATTCAGCGCCGCGTTGAATATATGACTTGAAATAATCAGGATAGTGCTTACTCATTTCCTTATGCGTTGCTAATGTCATCGTGCCATTTATAAAACTTAGGGCTTCTTGACGTAATTTATCCAGTAACAAACCGGCTGCTGCATAACTATAATTAGGATCTTTATCAATCAAGGTTCTGGCGCTCATAACCAGTGCATGATTAACATCAGCTTCATCGATACCGTCAAATAAATTCTTCTTGGTCTCTTCGCTAATAAGCTTTGGATCAACTTCAGACAGATCTTCACAGGTTTCGTTAATGATTGATTGTAAACGAACCATATCCAATGGCACTTTACTTCCATCCAGTCGTTTAACATTAATCTGGCTCGTGAGTGTTTCTTCTGCAGAATCAGAATCTGTTGCTGGTTCAGCTATGCGCTCACGAGAACGTTCTTCGCGATAAATGACATAAGCCCGGGCTACTTTTTGCGCCCCGGTACGCATCAAAGACAGCTCAACCTGATCTTGAATGTCTTCAATATGCAAGGTACCGCCGTCCGGCATACGCCGTGTTAAGGCATTAACAATTTGTTGCGTCAGTGATTCTACTGTTTGATGGATACGAGTTGAGGCTGCTGCGGTGCCGCCTTCGACATTAATAAATGCCTTGGTCATGGCAACTGAAATTTTACTTAGATCAAACGAAGTGACTTTGCCGTTACGACGAATGACTCGATAATGACTGAGTTGATTGGCTAAATAATTGCTTTGATGCTGGCTAGAATTAGCCTTGGATACACTTGTATCCAAATTACTGTCGGCTGCGCCAGCCGGCGGTGCTATATTAGCAGTGCCTTCTGCCTCCATTTACCCCTCCAAATCTATTTTTTTATTGTTTCAAGTCCGTGAACATAGCTCGAAACTTGTTGATGTTTATTCTGTAAATGAATGTATAGCACCACAATAAAATGTGGTCAAGCACTTATTAAACCACAAGATGATGTGGTATTGGCTGTGAACTAGCTTAGGGTTTCCTGTGGATAAGCTGGGCAAAAAACAGCTAATTGATAGATATAAAAGGTAAAATTTAAAGTAATTCAGCAGCTTAAGTTAATACTGAAGTTAGATTATTTTTCTCTAATGATTTTGTGCAAAACTATTCAAAATTGACTTAAAAAGCCGATTTTTATTTGTCTAAACAGTGAGATAGTCGACTTTTACCCTTTTGTTTTTTTAGTGGATATTTTAGTGGATTTTGAAGTGAAATTTCAGGATTATTTTTATAATACCTTGCTTCAAGTGGATGCCAGAATTTAATTTTTTGTTCTTTCACAACAGGAATTGATTTTAAGATGTAATCGTCACGTTTAGCATTATGCTGACACATACTGACAGGACCATCTTGAGTTATGGTGTTAAACACGCAAGCATCAATGCGTTTCTGTTCCAGATTACAAGCATCCATAAAATTATGAACAAAGAATGACAAACTGTTTAACTTGCCTTTGCTTTTTAATAAATCAGTATTTAGTTTTTTGAATAAACGTAATGCCCATTTTGATAGAGATAATATGTAAGCAGGTTGTGACAAGCTCCAATAAAATATTTGTGCAGCGGTAGTCCATTTATGTTTTCGATTCAGATTAATGTGTGCTGTTGCTATTTGTAGTTCACTAATAAAGTCTGATTCAGCAAATAGATCATAAGCTTTTCCATTTGCAATCAAGCTCATACCATAGCGATTGCAGTGTTTGTGCCCCGCTTGAATTGCCTCATGATTTAGTCTGGTTTCAAGTTCTTCTTCTATTTTTTGCCAAACAGTATCAGGTGTTATAACGATATCGCGTTTATCCGCAATGCCGCGTCCAATATCCGCTTGTAATTGAAAAGACACTGTTCTAATCGAATTAGCATGTGATTTAAAAAAACGAATCAAGTCAGGTAAGTCATTAAAATTATTTTTATGTATCGTTGTATTAAACATTACCGAAAGCCCCAAACCTTTTGCATTGCTAATGTATTTCAGACGTGTGCTGTTTAAGGATTTTTCATCTGTTGCATGTTTGATGTCCTGTGTTGTGTCGACATGAAAAGCGACGTCAGTTATTCCTGCTTGCGCTAGTTCAATTAATCGCGGACGTGATGCACGTATGCCATTGGTCATTAAAGTTGAACGCATGTTTTTTTGTTTGATGTAATTAATGATAGAAATAAGTTCGTCGCGTTGTCTTAATGTCGGATCGCCCCCGGTCACTTGCACATCTGTGTTCGGACCATACAAATAATAAATTTCGTCAATTCGTCTGAAAATTTCTTCAATCGGAATATCGGCAACGGCTTCAGAATGTTCAGATAAGTAGCAAAGAGAGCAATCAAGATTACAACGCTGTGTGATTTCAAGGGCGACGCAACCAATTGCATAGCGTCGCCCCATCTGTTGTTGATTTGACCAGCAACCCGTGTCAATCATGGCTTGTCTGGCTGTCTGTTTAGACGCTAGCCATTGTTTTTTATAGGTATCATTCAAAATTAAAGATTGATATTAATATTTATTTAGGGACCAGTCATAATCAAGAAAGATAATACTGATCGCATTATCAGCTACTATTTTACTCAAGCTACCAGCTTGTTGATTATTGCCAGCATCATCTTCTAACAGCTTTCGTATCTCTGGATCATCGCTAATATATGGTGCAACAAAATTCTTTAACGAACCTTGTTTAGTGAAATCTCCCGTAAACCAGTTAAAGATGGAAGAGAGTTCCAGTAGCTTTTTATTTTTATCAAAACGATTGCGCTCCGGATCACGCATAAATTGAATAGTTGCGTTTTCGAGTTGTTGATCCAGTTGAGAAGCTATATAGGCACGTTTTTGCAGGGCAGGGCAACCTATAGAAGCGCAATTTACGGCAAAGTGTATTCGTGGTTCATTGTACTTTTTACGAAGCACACCATGTTCGATATAGTCAAGACTGGCTTTCTTGCCAAATAGGGTAAAGAACTTCTTTTTCCAGGGGCTGGAAATAATTAAACCACCTAAATCGCGTATTGATTCAATACCAGGATAATTATTTAAAATAAGTTTTAAGGTAAAGGCATTGTAAGCGTTAATCAGAAAGGCGAGTTGCTGATTTTTATCCCAGTTATCAAAATCATTTTTTGAAACAGCCTCAAGCTGTGCAAGATAATTATTGAGCGTTTCCGGTTTAGCTTTAAGATAATCGTAATCGACAAAGGATTGTGGGCCTTTCTCAGTAACAATGGTGTCTAGTAGTTTGTCTAAGGTTTGGTGGCTATGATCAAACGCGTAGGTCTGTAACGATAATAGAGATAATAATAAGAAGAGGAGCTGGCGCATTGTTTTTTTTATTTATTAAAAGATATTAATGCGTATTGACAGAAATAAATGCGTTAAGTTTCTTCTGATTGATTATTTTGTGAGATCCTAGCTTGAGTTTATGCTGATATTCTTTTGCTAGATTTAATCTGACTTAATCAGAGGCTCCTTAATTAAAGTGTAGAATGGCTGCCATCACACAGTGGAATATTAGCTGTTTGCTTACAGGCACAGAATCAGACTGCTTTTGATTCTATTGCCTTGTATTGCACCGGTGAGAATTCTGTGCCGCTATGTGAATCATCGCAAAAAGGTTGATTTTTACTTTTGCCACAGGAACACCAGCAGTAATCCTTGCCGGCTTCAACATCAATAAAAATAGTTTATTTTTGTGGGATTTCTGCTGTAGTCATTATCGTTTATCCGTTATATTAAGGATGGATAAACAGAGTCTAATACAAAAAGTATTAATCTGCGACGGTCTAGAACAATTAAAAAATAAAACTGGATGTGATTTTATGGTAGGTAAATAGAAAAACAACCGCCGCCATCAATACCGTCATTAGTCGTTGTTATATATCCATTTTTCCCCTTGTTCTTATGAAGTTCTGCTACCAACTTTGAAAAATAGAGACCCAGACCTGTATTTGCTTGATCAAAAGAAATATTTGTTTGAAGTTCATCTTCGTTATGAGAAACGAGCATGTTTTCGGGATATCCAGGACCGTTATCTTGCACTGTGATAACAAGATAACCTTCATCTTTAAAAGCAGAAATAAGTAATTTATCTTTTGTGTATTTATACAGATTATTAACGACATTACTAATAACACCCGTGATGAGATCGCGATCAAAGAACCAGTATAGGTCTTCATCGCATTCAAGTGTTTGTTTAATGTTGCGATGACAGATCATAGTCTCATGTTGATTAATATTTTCCTGTAGAAACTCGCGTACAGAATACTCATCAATATTTGCGCTGTATTGGTCATTATTAATTCGATATATTGCCAGCAAACCAACCAAATCATCGTTGACGCGTTTGCCTTCATACTGGATTTGGGCAAAAATTTTATTTGCCTCATTATTTCCGTCCGAAGTTGATAAAACTTGATCAATTGAATTTAATAACATATTCAGTGAATTTTTTACTTCATGAATAGAGTTTGCCAAAAGGGTAGAATAATCAAATTCAGGTGTTGTACTCACGTCTTTAATATCCTTATTCTCTTTTATGTGTAGTTTGTTAGGCTGCCTTTGCCTTGGCTTTAGTACTGACACGTTGCAACATATCCATCATTTCATGATATTTTTTATTTGTTGGATCAAGTTTATGCACACGCTCCAGATAGCTTTCTACACGTGATAAATATTTTTTAATTTTTCCTGTTTTCTGCATTTGCATCATCATGGAATAGGCCGCATTTAAATTAACCACAATATTGTCAGGCATGCCACGCGCTGCTTTCATAAATAATTCAATTGATTCATCGAGTTTGCCTTCTTTCAATAGATGCGCGCCTTTATTATTGATCTCTACAATTTCACTAGTGGTGCTCTTTATTAATTCATTGCCAGCATCCGATTTTCCTGCATCGGCATAGATTTTTTGAGTACGTTCGATCAAGGCTTTATCATCATGATGATTCCTGATCAAATTTTTGGTGATCTCATTAGCTTGTTCTTCTTCCCCTGAAGATAAACATAGATCTGTTAATTCAAGTGCAATGTCAGTAGAAAGTCCTTGTGGGTTCTGCTTAAATAATTCCAATGCGGCTTCAAGTTGTTGGCTCGCCGCTTCGGTATCCCCTTTACTAGTGTGAACCATGCCTTCAGTTATCGCAGCGACCATCTCTGCTTGTGGATCATTTTTAAAATCCGCACTGATTTTTTTGGCAACATTTATTGCATCATCGGGCTTGCCTGAATCAACCAAAGTTTTAGCTAAACCATTATAATCATCGGGTTGTTTGTAACAGGAGTGTTGACCAACATTAATAGCCTGTTTATAAGCAGAAACTGCTGTTTCTAAATCTTCATTTTTATGGGCAATTTTTGCAAGGTTACGTTGACGTAATAATGATTTTGGAGATTTAGATACGCCGATATTCAACATTTCCTGCGCTTTATCCAGTTCTTCCATCGCTTCATAGGTTTTAGCCAGCCAATCGTAAGCAGATACGTTTGAAGGGTTTTCCTTGACTAGCCCTTCAAAAACTTCCAGAGCTTCTTCAAAGTCATCTTGTAAATATCGAGCTCTACCGAGCGCCATATAGGCCCATGGAATATCGCGTTCTTCAATAATATCTTCATACATGTCAGCGGCTTTTTCATATTCACCAAGACTGATTAATTGCTCACCTTTTATCTTAAGTAAATCCAATCTGTTTGAAGGTTTGTTCGCGAGCAATTTGTCGCAGAGCTGTATCGCACGTTTATAATTATTTTCAGATAAGGCCCGGGATATTTCACTCAGATTTTCCTTTTTTTCCAGTAATTTTTTAAGGCGCGCATGGATGACGGTACGATTAAAAGGTTTGGAGATGTAGTCATCGGGAAGATATTCGATAGCGCCCATTACCATTTCAGATGTATTCTCTGCTGTGGCCATCATATAGATTGACGAATAGGATAGAAATCCACGGTGCTTGGCTTCTTCCAGTACTTGTTGCCCGTCTTTGCCTTTACCAAGGTTGTAATCACAGAAGACAACATCAAATTTATTTTCTTCCAGAAGTTCAATAGCCTCTTCGCCACTTTTAGCAAGCTTGATTATGTCCGGTGCAAGTGGTTCTATCATTGTCCGTAGCATCACCCTCATTTCCTGAAAATCATCAATAATGAGGACTTTTTTCCCTTTTAAACTCCAAATAGCCATAATTTTTCCCTGTCAAACATTGCTGGAATACTGCTGTATTTAGTTATGTCGGCAGTTTTGAGTGGTTTCTTTAGAAATTAAAGAAGAAATTTCAAGGGAATAGGGAACTATATAGTTTAGCTTCAAAACTTTCCCTATTCGAAGTCTCGGTTTGCTAGTAAGATTTCCTCTCTGGTATTCATGACAAAAGAGCCACCATGTGCGACAGGCTCATCCAAGGGCAGTACTGAAATCAGTAAACATTTGGCTGGAGAAGAATGGGCTGATATACTTTTTATCACTTGCATTATTTTACTGGGTGGCATCGCCGGCTCGCTTCGAATGACCATATGAACATGATCTTCTGGTATTTCTAACTCAATAATCTCAATTCCATAATCATAACCTATCTTACCTCAGATCGGTTTAAGCTACAGGCACTAGCGCTCGTTTCAAGCAATCAAAATC
>CAYTIZ010000029.1:0-14245 GCA_964437885.1 uncultured Enterobacteriaceae bacterium | reverse complement strand
TAAAAATTATAAAAAGATTTACCTTTTACAGAGGGAAATACATAGCGGACATAAGCTACGAAATACAGAATGATACTTCAGAAAACTGGAACGGCAGTGCTTATGCCCAGATTAATCGTACCGAACCAGCAGAAAAAGGCTCTTGGTTTATTTATACCTATACAGGTGCTGTGCTATCTACACCTGAAAAGCGCTATAAAAAGATAGATTTTGGTGATATTGAAGACGACAAATTATCTATAGATGTTGCTGATGGCTGGGTAGCCATGCTACAGCATTATTTTTTTACGGCTTTAATTCCCGGATCAAAAGAAGAACAATATCATTATTACACGTTGAATCCTGATAAACGGAGTTATGTTATCGGTGCAATAACGCCGTCGAAAAACATCCCTGTTGGCGCAAGTGAAAAAATAAAACATCGATTTTATGTTGGGCCAAAACTTCAAAAAGAGCTGCCAGAATTTGCTGACGGCCTAGAGTTAACAGTTGATTATGGAGTTTTCTGGTTTCTTGCAGAACCAGTTTTCTGGCTTTTGGATCATATACATTCGATTGTAAAAAATTGGGGTTGGTCCATTGTTTTGGTAACGCTTCTTTTAAAGTTACTGTTTTTTAAGTTGTCTGCAGCAGGCTATCGTTCTATGGCAAATATGCGCATGGTTCAACCAAAACTTCTCGCTATTAGAGATCGATATAAAGATGATCGTACTCGTCTTAACCAGGCGATGATGGAGCTTTATAAGAAAGAAAAAATTAATCCGTTGGGCGGCTGTTTCCCTATCTTGATTCAAATACCCGTTTTTATCTCCTTGTATTGGGTGTTGTTGGAAAGCGTTGAATTAAGGCAAGCAGACTTTATTTTTTGGCTGAATGATTTGTCTTCCGCTGATCCGTATTTTGTTTTGCCATTGTTAATGGGCATAACCATGTTCATTCAGCAAAAACTTAATCCGGCGCCGATGGATCCCGTTCAAGCAAAAGTGATGTCTGTTTTGCCTGTTGTTTTCACGGTGTTTTTTGCCTTTTTTCCGTCAGGCCTGGTTTTATACTGGGTTGTTAACAATGCGCTTTCAATCGCACAACAATGGGTGATTACGCGTAATCTGGAGCAAGCAAGCTCTAGTAAAAAATAATTCGCCAATAAGTAATTCGGTCGAGCGGTGTAATGCTATGCCAGAAAACAATGACACAATAGCAGCTATTGCAACTCCATTAGGACGAGGAGGCATCGGCGTAATCCGTGTTTCTGGAGGCCGCTGTAAAGTTATACACGAAGGATTAACTGGCGGCCCTCCAAAACCTCGCCAGGCGAAATATGTTTCATTTAAGTCCTCCTCTCAGCAAATTATAGACAAAGGTATTGCCCTCTATTTCAAAGCGCCGTCATCGTATACAGGAGAAGACGTTCTAGAGTGTCAGATTCACGGAGGCCGTGTTTTGTTGGGCGAATTGCTAGATGAAATTATTTCTTTAGGGGCAAGAGCTGCGCGACCAGGAGAGTTTACGGAAAGAGCTTTCTTGAACGGCAAGATGGATTTGGTTCAAGCAGAAGCCGTTGCGGATTTAATTGACAGTAATTCTAAAAAAGCAGCGCGTAGTGCGATGCAATCTCTGGACGGTGTTTTTTCTGACAGCGTTAAACAGTTAAGATTTTTGGTCTTTAATGCCAAAGCTTTGCTTGAAGCCGCCTTGGACTTTCCAGATGAAGAAGACGTTGATGTCAATATCGATCCTGCAATTAAAAATATAGAAGAAGCTTTAACCACGCTTAACGCTTTATTAATAAAAGCAGAGGCGGGACGCGTCCTTGAACAGAGCCCTACAGTAGTTATTGTTGGTTTGCCGAACGTAGGAAAGTCGTGTCTTATTAATTATTTATCTGGATTAGATTCAGCCATTGTTTCCGCCACGCCAGGCACAACGCGCGACGTAATCCGCGAAAAAGTTTTGCTAGGGGGCTTTGCTATAACTCTGGTTGATACGGCGGGCATACGCGAGACTAGCAACGACATAGAGAAAGAAGGAGTGGAAAGAGCATATAAAGCCTTAGGTCTTGCAGATATTGTTTTATATGTTCTCGATTCCAGTCTGCAGCAAAAAGTGAAAGAGGACATGTTAAACAATTATTTGTCGTCCGGAGCCAAGGTGATTACAGTAAGGAATAAAACAGATCTCTGTAAAGGAAATAATTTCAAAAATACAGACGAGGTGATTTATCTTTCGGCAAAAACAGGTGAGGGCATGGATGGCCTGATCGAGAAAATTTGCTCAATTCTTGATATTACAGATAATGAAGAGGATATGATTTTTGCAAGACAGCGACACATCGATGCATTAAATTTGGTAAAAGCTTGTTTGCAGCAAACACTGTCTGGAGCAAAGAACGGCATTGGTTTAGAGGTCTTGGCGGAATCATTGAGGCAGGCGTTGTCGGGCTTTGATGAAGTAACCGGCAAAACAACTAGCGATGATGTTTTGGGCAATATTTTTTCGCAATTTTGTATAGGCAAATAAAAGACAGAGGAAGCATTTGTGAGCATAAAAATAGAACTATCAGTGGGAGAGCTACTGGATAAAATTACCATCCTTCAAATAAAATCAGAAAGAATTGATGACGAATCAAAGTTAGAAAATATTAACAAAGAGCTTCATGTTTTACGATCACTATGGAACGCTTCGCCATATTCAGAGAATGAGCTTGATGAAAACATAAGCACATTAAAAGCAATTAATGAAGAGCTATGGGATATTGAAGACAAAATAAGAGACAAGGAAGGCGAACAAATATTCGATCAGGGATTTATAGAACTGGCAAGATCTGTTTATTTTACAAATGATAAGCGCGCGGAAATTAAACGAGCAATAAACAGCAAAACAGGCTCTGAATTAATCGAAGAAAAATCATACAGCGATTATTCTGCCGGCAATAATTAATGCTCATTAAACATACCCAGATCATTTTTAATGAGCGTTAAAAAAATATTATTTATTGGACTTAGCTCTGTTGGCGACGTGGTTATGACAACGCCAGTCTTAAGATCTTTGCAAAACAAGTATCCTGATGCCCTGTTTGATATTGTCGTTGATAAGCGTGGAACTGGCCTGTATAAAAATTATCCGCGCCTTAATAAATTGTATTTAAAAGATAAAGACAGGCCCTTGAGAGGCGTGCCGGACTTATTGTTTCAGCTTTGGAAAACTCGCTATGATCTTATTGTTGATGTAAGAACAGACGGGCTTGCTTATTTACTACGAGCTAAAAAAAGACATACAAAATGGTTTGCAAAAAGCTATGGTCTTCATGCTGTAGAAGATTTAATGGGCGTAATAGCAAAACTGCACGGTAACAAACCTATTCCAGATACCCGTATTTGGCCTTCTGATGCTGATAGAGAGTATGCAATAAAAGAAATATCTGTATTTAGTAATGCAGATCGATTATTAGCCTTGTCTATTGGCGATAGTCGCAAGCCTTTTAAAACATGGTCGGCGGATAAATTTATTGAATTATTAAGTCAGCATGAAAATTATTTTTCCGGCGTAATATTTTTGGGAAATAGTTTCGAAGCAGAAGAGACACAGAAAGTAGCCAGCAATATCAAATTGCCGCATATTAATACCGTGGGCAATAGCCTGCTAGAGGCAGCCGCTTTACTTGAAAAGTCTTGCCTGTATATTGGCCCTGACTCTGGTTTGGGTCATATTGCCAGCGCGGCAGAAACGCCGACAATTAGTTTTTTTAGTATAGTGAAGCCAGAGCGTTATCGCCCGTGGGGAAATAGAGCGATTTGTCTTGCTGGAGAAAATAGTGACGCACGTAATATCCCGGTTGATGAAGTGAGCGCTGCTATTCGGAGAATGATTGATGAATGAGGTTTTGCGATTCTTTGATCGAGTCTTAAAAAAACAAGGCTATTCGATAAAAAAACACCTGGAATATAATTTATTGCCACTCAAGGAATTTGAGGGCTACGCTAGTCAAAAAAAAGTTTATGATTCTTTCAGCTCGAACAGCAAAGCGAAGCCTGACAACACAGACAAACTGGAAGTATGTTTGCGTACTTGTATTAATGATAAACGAGCAAAGGGAAAGCGTAGTGAACTCACTAAAGTTAGCCTTGAAGAACATCTTTTAAAGTGTATCAATTCATTATTTATTTCTATTAATGAGGCGCGACAAAATAATATTGAAGTTAGCCTGACTATTTTTGATGATCGTTCTAAACAATCTACGCTCGATAAAATTAAAGCTTTATGTGAAAAGCTTAAATGCGATTGGCAGGTAATAACAACAGACAAAACAGGCCAGGGAGAATCTTTGCATGAACACTTTTCTTATGCAAAAGACAAAGATGCGCTTTTTTATTTTTGTGAGGATGATTATCTTCATGAGACAAATGCAATTAGTGAGATGGCCGGCTTTTATAAAAAAGTATATGAGCAAACCGGATTACACTTATTGATTCATCCGCAAGAACACGAGTTGATATATAATCAATACAGTTATCCTTCATATATATTACTGGGTGAAAACAGGCGTTGGCGCACGATGAGTAACGCAACCCACACATTTTTTACGCACTCAAACATCGTTAAAAATTATTGGGAATATTTTGAGAATACAAAATATGTTGGCATTAAGGAAAAACGTCATCTTGGCTCTGAAAAGAAAACAACAGATCAGCTGTTTAATCACATCCCCGGTTTTTCACCTATTCCCGCTGTAGCAGTTCATTTGCAGACGGAAGAATGTTTGCCGCCATTTTATGATTGGCGGACGTTGTGGGAAAAAACAGGCAATAGTTAAATGAACAATTATGCGGGCTATATGCTGGAGAGTTTTTAGTATGAGTAATTTTAAATTTGGTATTTGTGTAGCAGCATTGCGCACCTATATAAGAAACATAAAGGGGCGTAAGTTCGAGCCGGAAATAAAGTTTCTTAAAAATATAATCAGCGAGGGGAATAATTGTTTACATATAGGGGCGAGCGATGCTCGGCATAGTTATATTATGTCTGGCCTTATTGGCAATAATGGGCAAGTGTATGCTTTTGAGCCGTCCTCATATTCTTACGGTCATTTAGCCTTAATGGTTAAGTTGCACAGGCTAAAGAATGTTTCTACGTATCATTTGGCCGTTTCCGATAAAGCCGGTAGCGTTTGTTTAATCACTCCGGAAAAATCAACAGGCCATGCCGGGCGCTCCTTTGCCTTTATTGCCGGGCTGGAAAATACAAATATAAAAAGAACAGATATTGACTCTGCCAAAGCAACAAAAGAAGAAGTGGCATCAATATCTATTGATGATTTCGTTTCAGAAAACAGCTTAAAAAGTGTTGATTTTATACGCTGTGATACCGAAGGCGCTGAAATGTTGATCCTCAAAGGGGCGAGCAAAACGCTGGAGAGAAACAAACCGAACTTATTAATTGAGATTCACAGCAATGCTCTTAAGGAAGTCTTTAATAGCAGCGCAAAAGAAGTATCCGGCTTTTTATTTAGTCTTGGATATCATATGTTTCGTGAGGACGAGGGAAGCATACAACAGGCAACAGAAGTTGACGAGTCTGAAAACTGGAAAGATTATTTTTTCGTTCATCCAGACAGGGTCAAGTCCTTGCCGGAGGGCCCGTTTCGTAAAATCCTGGCTTGATATTTTTAGGTGAGTCAGGCGTTTAATAATTTATTCATTTTTGCATAAACTTCATTTGGCAATATACTGCTCATACAAATATGATTATTACATTCGGTTTTTAAGCAAAAACTGCAAGGCAGTATTTTTTCGATAACAATGGCGCTTTTGTTATTTGGAAACCATTTGTTTGATAAGTCTCGGGTAGAAAAAAGAGCAATAAGCTTTGTGTTTGTCGTATCACAAAGATGCATGGCCCCAGTATCTAGGCTGATTACTATTTTTGATTTTTTAAGCACATAAAGTAATTCGGGTATTGATAGCTTGCCACATAAGCTGATGGCATTAGTGCTTTTAGCTTTAATATATTCTCCTTCTTTTATATCTTCACTGCCGCCGACAATCAATATTTTTTGTTCATCGCCGATAAGTTTTGTCAGAGACACCCAGTGATCCAGCGGCCATTTTTTTGCCTGAAGTTTTCCGCCAATTAAAAATACAAGCGGCTGAGCTGTTTGAATTAATTCATAAGTTTGTTGGTCTTCAGGCGGGCGGCTTTCTAGTGGATAAGTAATGTCGCCATAGAGGCCGTTCTGTTCTAAGGTATTAATGAAGCGAGCAGTTTCAGTAATTATCAGGTTTTCCTGTTTTTGAAGTCGCATAAATGATTTTATTCTGCCGTAATCCCAGCCAAAGGCATTTTTTATTTTTAAATAAAATCGCACTAAAAGAATGTTTCTAATAGACTTATAAAGTCCAATATTTTGAGGAACCTGAATAAACAAATCATAGTTTTGTAGCTTTAGTTTATTTAAGGTTTCTTTTCGTTGCGTTTTATTTATGGCGTAGAGAGTGTTAATCAGGCTGCTACTTATGCCGATGTCTTTAAAAGAAATGCCGCTGTTGTTAATAGATAGTAAATCAATTTGAGCTTCGGGGTAGTTTTGTCTAATGATGCTTAATGCAGGTAAAGCAACAATGGAGTCACCAAATGCGCCATCACGGTTTACTAAAATTCTTTTGTGTTTAGTTGCTTTTTTAAATAGAAGTTCTATAAAAACATTAATGGTCGTTGTCCGAAAAAGTTTTATCAGATTTACATAGATCAAAGCTACTTTTTGATTAAAGCTCATAATAATTTTTCAGCTTTAAGTTTGTTCAATACCATATCTAAAGAAATGTTTGATATGTCTTCCGGTTTAAAGTCATGATCATTGTTCGCTATCGAGTTGCTTGCAGTTATAACGTTATCTAATTGTCCCAGCGCATGAGTTCTACGGGCATATGTTGGGCCAAATAAGCCAAACACAGGTATTTGCGAGCAAGATAAAATATGCATAGGGGCAGAGTCATTTGTTATTGCAAATTTTGCTCTTTTACCAAGCTCAACAAGCCCAAGAACATTAAAAGCATTTGTTGCGTTTATTCCCGTGCCTTTACTTAGCGTCTCATTTAATTCGATATCATCATTTCCGCCGACCCAGATTATGTTTAATGCTTTGCTTATAGTCGAAGCCAGCTCAGAAAATAAGGCCATCTTTTGTCTAAATGTAATGGACTGGAGCCAGCGTGCAGCAGCACAAAATGCTTTTCAGACAGGCTATTCTCATTAAGCCAGCTTGATACTTCAGTGACTATATTGTCAGGAATTGGCAAGAATGGCAGCGGCTTGGCTGGCTTGATATTGGTGCTTTCTAATATTTGGTTGAGACGCTCAAATGAGTGACATTCGCCAATATATTTGTTTTCCGGGTGCGCATGATAGGGATATCGAGGGTGATTGCCGGCACGAAATGGACTTCCCGATAAAGCACAGTAAATTGTAGACCGATCATTTGATTGTAAGTCGTATATTCGATCAAACTTGTGCTTTCTTATCCATAGAATGGTTTTTGCCGTGTTTAATAATCCTTTTCGTTCAAAGGAAAAAACATTTAATTTTTTAAAATTTGAGAATAGATCTTTAAAAGTAGAGCTTGTCAGAAAATAGACTTCATCTTCATCATGCTGTTTCATTATTTGATTAATTATGGAGGTAGAAGTAATGATGTCTCCTAACGCGCCTAATTTAATTATTAGAATTTTCATGCGCAGCCTAATAGATAATTAACCATTATTTAAAGATAATTTAGCGCTGGAAAAATATAAAGCAAGCAACAACCAGATCATGCTAGACCATATAGATCCATAAAAAGCCATGTGCGTATTAAAAGGAAACATGGCAACGACAACAGGAATAAAAAAAGGAAATAAGTTCTTTTTGTTTCTGGAATTTTGTATAACTCTGATAATTAAATAAACAGCTAATAGATATCCTAGAAAACCAATCAAACCAGTTTCGGCTAGAATTTCCAGGATAATAATGTGTGGCTGAGTTGGTATGTCCTTTGCCATAACGAAATAATCATCTTTCGAAGCATAATCTTTATAAGCATGACGAAACCCGCGCGGACCTATGCCGTTAACAGGGTTTGCCTTAAATATTGCGTAGGATGTTTCCCAGATAGGAAGTCTTACGGCGGTTGCTGCGTTAATGCTGTCATAGTTATTACTAAAAAGACCTAAGGTAACTTTAAATCGATCTTTTGTCGGCGGGTGAAAAAATATTGTGGAAGCAAGCAATATAGTAACCAGCGTGGTAATAACGCCGAGTGTTTTAATAAAATGCGCTCTATTTGTTGAATAAATGTAGCCATAAATCAGAAAACCAAAGGAAGACAGCGCAAGCATCACCCACGCAGCTCGTCGCCCGCTTAATAAGATAATAAAAAATAATGGAATAATACTTAAGGTCAGAAATTTATTTTTCTCGATGTGTATGTATATATACAAAAATAAAAAAGCAGAAAGAATTGAACAGATATGAGAAATAGTGTTTCTTGGATGAAACATCCCGGTAATGTGTCCCGCCTGATAAGGGAAGCCTAAAAGATTCTTGTTGAACACAAATTGTATGGTTGCATCAACACACCAGAAAAGGACAATATAGAAAATACAAGTAACAATAAATTTTAATCGATCAGTATCTTTTGATAGTTCTCTGATAATAAAAATCCCGGCAAAGAAAAACCTTAGATAAGGGAAAATTGTATGGGCAGAATGATCCGGGTTGACCGCATCCGGGAATGAAATTAATAGCGGCAACCACAGGCAAAGGAAAACAAGAGTAAATGTTTTTAATATTTGATCTTGTATTAATATCTTCGGCGTAACTATAAGTTGATATAGTCCAAGCAGCGCCATTATTCCAACAGGATAGTTATAAAGTGATTTGCTTATAAAGCCAATGAAGGCAAGCAAAACCAGAAAGCAGGGCCAATACTTTATGAATGCTGATGAAATATTATTTGTGTTTATTGCGTTCACGGGTTTTATTTTTTTGTATTATATAAAAATGGCCTGGTTAATAACGGTAACGCGCAACAATGAGGTTTGTTAAGCCGCAGATATATCCAATGCCGTTAGATAGTTTAATAATAAATTTATCAAAATTTGTTGCGTGAGACATAAAAATCGCTTTTACAAGAGAATAAAAAGCGCCTATAAATTTACCAATAGCCTTCGGCAAATATCGTCCCCATGCAAAAATTAGCGAATGATGTCTTCTATAACGCAGGACAACGTTTATTCCTCCAGTAAAATGTCGATACATCATATACTTACGGGTATTTCTTTCCGGCAATATAGTTTCAAAAATAATTGCATCGTCAATCCAGACAGACGTCATGTTATTTTTTATGGCGCGATCAAAAAAATCAAAGTCTTCGCAACCTATAAAGTCAAAGTATCGGTCAAAACGCAGTTTTTGTTCATTAATTAATCGTTCACTAAAAAGAACATTTCCCGCAGGAATATTCCTTGGCGTGCTGCCTGTTAATCGTTTTGGGTCTTTGTTAAATGATTCTGGCGCTACAGTTTCATTTATAGGAATAACGGGGCCAGCGACAATGTCGCTAGCATAAGATTCCAGGCCAACAATCATGTTAACTAACCATTGCTTGTGTGTTAACTCATCGTCATCAACAAATGCAATATATGTAGCCTTGTGTAACAAAGCTTTTTCTAATAAACAATTTCTTGCTGAACAAATGCCGCGATCAGGTTCAACATAATAGTGTGACTCAATATCGATATTTTTTACTGTTGTAATAAAATTTTGTTCGCCAGATTTTTCATTATCATTATCAACAACAATTATAATCGCAGTATAATTTTCCGGTATAGAAATCTGGCTGATTGCGTTCAGACAGTTGCTCAATAATTCCGGTCGTTTATAAGTGGCAACACAGATAGCAACAATTTTTTTAGTGGCGGCCATAACAGTGCTATCAATAAAATGAATTATAGACAGAGATAGTTTTGTCCAACATAGTTTTTAAAGTAAATGCATTTTTGTCCTCCACTTCAGGAGTGGATGTATAAAATTTATTTATAATTGAATTTACATCATCAGTACTAAGCGGCGTGGCTTTGCCTTCGGGGAACATCTCGCTTAACACCTCTGCCGCGCCACCATGATTATACGCAATAACCGGCACGCCAAGACTTAGTGCCTCAAGCGCAGTTCTTCCAAATGCTTCGGGAATTCTGGCTAGGGACAATACGATCTTTGAAAGAGACATTATTTCTTTCATGTCATTTCGGTGTCCTAGAAAAGTAAAGTGTTCGTCCATATTATTTGAGCTAATTATTGATTTTAGTTCTTGTAAGTATTTATCTTTTCCAGGGTCTGTTCCGCCAGCGAAGACGCCATGGACATTTAGTCCGTTATTTTTTGCTTTAGTAATAATATCAATAAAGTCATTGTGACCTTTCCAGCGGGTGACTCTACCTGGAAGTGTAATAATAAATTTATTAGATAATTCAGCATGTTGGTTTTCCCACTTGTCTAGCCATTCTTTCGAAGGCTTGAAGCAATAGGGAAATTTTTCTTTGCTAATGCCGCGATGAATAACTTCAATTTTACTTTCGTCAACACCCGGGTAATTTTCAAGAATGTAGCTTTTAATATATTCGGAAGTAGCGATAACTCGCTCTCCCGACGTCATAATTTTACTATAACGATTTACCGTATAAGGACCGTGTACAGTGGTCATGAAAATTGGACGATTATCTAGCTCAAGTTTGTTCCAGGCTAAATAAGCCAACCACGCTGGCAGGCGAGATCGCGCATGAATAATATCAATCTGCTCTTCTTCGAATAATTTTCGTAATTCAGGAATCAATCTTATTGCGCTAAATACAGATTTTTCCCCTACTGGCAAATTAATATGCTCGCTGCCCTCAGAGATGAGTTGTGCGACTAGCTGGCCTGGGCCGGAGACGACGATAGAACGATGATTTCTGCGTACAAGCTCAGCAGCAACTTCAAGCGTTCCTCGCTCAACACCGCCACAATCAAGTTCTGGTAATATTTGTAATATAGTTGGCTGCAAAGAAATCTCTTGAATAACCCGAAAGTTAGTGCGGGTAGTGGCAAATATTAATATCAGTATTGGCAGTATACCCAAGTTACCTCAAAATACAGATTCAGAGTTCAGGCAGGGAGTCAGAGCAAGGCACAGCGCGCAGGAAATGGCATTCCCTTTTCAAGCGTAGTAACGCCGCGCTGGCTTTCTGCCTGAGTTCCCTTCGGGCGGGTTTCAAATGCCCAACTACTGCGTTATTTATTTTTGCCACATGAATAACTATGACAGAAAACAAATGCCTTGTATTTGGGCATTTGAAATCCCGCTGAATTCTGCATTTTGAGGCAACTTGGGTATATAGTAACTTAATAATTAAAGGGTTTCGATGATCGCAGGTATAATTAAAACTGCTATTTGGCCGTCTAAAATGACCTTATAATTTTTGTGAAAGGAAGATCAGTCCTGGTTTTTTATTTTTATAGAATTTAACAATTTTAAATCCATAGCGGTTAAATAATATGCTCACAGTTTTCTTTGTGAAATGTTGTACGTGTATAGGCGGCCAAAAAACATCCCATTTGGTTATGTCTTCGGGCACTTTCGGGTGACCTAAGTCAGGTGTCGTAATATATAAATAGCCGCCTTTTTTTACCAGATGTTCCAGTGCCTTCATATAAAGGTTAATGTCGCTGACATGCTCGATGACTTCAGATGAATATACAAAGTCATATTTATCTTTTGTTTCGAGTAATTGTACAAAATCCATGCAAAAATAATTTGCTCGTTTGAAGCGTTGTTTAGCATATTTAACGGCGTTCTCACTGATATCAATGCCGCTGGAAGACTTTGCGATAAAACTTAATGCATGGGCAACAAAACCTCCTCCGCAACCGAAATCCAGTGTCTTTTTTCCAATAGCATAAGGCATAAAACGAGGTAATTTTATAAATGCCCGTCTCAAGCGAGAGCCTGATTTATTGTAGGTAGGCTCTGCTTCCTTTTCGTCGTCAGTGTATTGTTGATTAAGTGTACTCTGATCCGGCATCGGGTTTAAAAAAACAAAATCGCATTCCGTACAGCGATTGAACGGGTAATCATTTTTTGTCACAAAATAATGAGTTTCCGGATGATTGCAAGCTGGACAAGCGACCATAGAGTTTTCAGGCTTATTCAATTCAGTATGCCTTGCTCTAATAGCAGAGAGGCGCAACGTTCAGCCTCATTAAACTTAAGAGAGGGCTTTGCTAATTTATGTGTATTCTGCCACATTGCAAAAGTTGTCAGTTGCTTTTCGTTAATCAAGGTGTTTATAGCGCCAGCTACCCTGTTTTTCTTTTTCTGTTCCAGATCAAGCAAGCCAACGGCTGCGCCAGAAGAGAGCGACTCATAAATCATGGAAACACTATCTGCGCTGACCCATATATTGCCAGCCTTGAAAATAAATTCACGAATAGTTTTGCTATCTGTTTCTGCAAAACTTAATACATCAACATTTTTATAAGCAAGGCCAAGTATGCTGTCCAACGTTGTTTCTGGTGTGCGCGGGGAGTCAGCAACAGTCCAGTGAATATTTGTATGCTCGGCAATAATTTGTTTTATTTGGCTCACTATAGCTTCATCGTTCCACTGATAGTGTTTCGATGGACCGCCCATGAGAATCAAGCCCGAGTTTGTTAGCTTGTCTTGATTAAGTCGCACCGGATTTAATGCGCCGCTTGTAGATATTATATTTTTTTTCTTAGGCGGTGAATCGTGTTTTGGGATAATACAACAGTCAAAAAATGACAAAGGCAGGCTTGGCTTCATCAAGATGATGGTCTTGCCTTTTCGAGCATGTTTTGCAGACAACAGAGGCAGGTGGGTTCCGTGTCCGGCACCAATGATGATGTCTGGATCAGGCAGTTCTTTTCCCGGCGGAAATTGTTTTAATAAAATATTTTTGCAGTTATTGAGTAATGAATCGGCAGGAACATCAAAACGCTCGCATGTATTTAATTGTTCTATAGCGTTACATAGCCCAATGCTTTGAGAGTCATGGCCAGCTTTCCCGTCAGTAATGCGCCAAATATTAAAAGCCATGTGTTATGTGTTTATCAATTATTTCTCAAGAATAAACTCGCTGCCGCAATAAGGGCATTTCCCCCTGCCTGACTTTTCGATCGGCAAATAGACGCGTGGATGTTGATTCCAGAGGCTCATTTCAGGCAATGGGCAATGTAAAGGTAACTGCTCTTTTTTAATATGAAATAGTGATTCATTGCTGGTGGAAACTTCCGCCATACTTTGTTCAGAATTGCTCATAAGTAATGCTCCTTAAATGTAGCTTAGCCAGTCTTGATGTTTGTCCAGCTTCCCTTCTACACAATCAAAATACAGTTTTTGTAATTTTTCTGTAATCGGGCCTCGTTTACCATTTCCGATTTGACGATTATCAAGTTCGCGTATTGGCGTTACTTCGGCAGCTGTGCCGGTAAAGAATGCTTCGTCCGCTACATATATTTCATCGCGCGTAATTCTTTTTTCTTTAACGACAATATTATTTTCTTGAGCAAACTGCATAATCGTTTCGCGCGTAATGCCCTCAAGTGCAGAAGTCAGATCCGGCGTAGTCATGATGCCATTGCGAACAAGGAATATATTTTCACCGCTGCCCTCAGCGACATAACCTTCGTTGTCCAACAGTAAAGCTTCGTCATAACCATCGGTGAGTGCCTCCTGTAGAGCCAACATTGAATTCATATAGTTGCCATTGGCCTTTGCTTTACACATGGTGATGTTCACATGGTGGCGAGTGAATGAAGATGTTTTGATTCTAATGCCTTTTTCCAGTCCGTCGCTGCCGAGATAGGAGCCCCATGCCCATGCAGCAACCATAACATGCACTTTCAGATTGTCCGCTCTCAAGCCCATGCCTTCTGAGCCATAGAAGCACATGGGTCGAATATAGGCCGTTTCCAGATTATTATTTTTTACCGTGTCCAGGCATGCGCTATTAATGGTTTCTTTATCAAACGGCATTGGCATGTTTAAAATATGCGCTGAATTGAACAGTCTGTTGGTGTGGTCATTAAGACGAAAAATAGCAGTGCCTTTGACAGTATTATAGGCGCGAAGGCCTTCAAAAACGCCCATTCCGTAATGTAGGGTGTGGGTTAGCACATGGACTTTTGCCTCTCTCCAGGGAACAAATTCACCATCAAG
>CAYTIZ010000028.1:0-14337 GCA_964437885.1 uncultured Enterobacteriaceae bacterium | reverse complement strand
CGATTACTGCCTTTGCTGCTTGTTTATCCGCACCTTTTCTAAGTTGTTTCGATAAACCGGCAAAATCCTCTTTCATTTTTTCAACTTGCTCCTCTGAATTTAATAAACTATTTAATTCAGATGATAAATTTTCAGCTGTACATTCATATTGTAAATATTCCGGAACTATTTTTTTTCCTGCCAGAATATTGGGCAACGATGCATATGGAATTTTTGCCAGAAACTTAACAATAAGGTGTGTTAACCAGGAAAGACGGTAAGTAACAATCATCGGTTTTTTAAACAACATCGCTTCAAGTGTTGCTGTGCCTGACGCAAGCATAATAATATCCGCAGCTTCCATTACACGGTGAGTTTTATCAACATAGACATCAATGTCTAAGTCAGGAACGACCTGATTTTTAATTTCTTCAAAGCAACTTAAAGTTTTCTCATTTATTAAGCCGCTTATAAAATGAAGATTATTATTTGTTTTTTTTGAAATCTCAGCAGCTTTTAAAAGTGGGGCAGCAATTTTCTTTATTTCCGTTAAACGACTGCCAGGCAAGAGTGCAATTACTGTTTTTTCAAATGGCAAGTTCAATTCATTTCTTGCTTGTTTAACTTCAACTTCACCACTAATCTTATCGGCTAGCGGGTGACCTACGTATCGATTATCAACACCATGTTTGTTATATATTTCAGATTCAAACGGAAAAAGACTCAACATTAAATCTACTGCTTTGCGTATTTTTTTTACTCTATACTCTCGCCATGCATAGACTGAAGGACTAACGTAATGAACTGTTTTAATTCCCGCTTTTTTTAATTCTTTTTCCAGGCCTAGATTAAAATCTGGCGCATCAATACCAATGAATATATCCGGAGGGTGTTTGATAAAATGCTCTATAAGACTATCTCTAGTTCCTTTTAATTCTCTATATCTACCTAAAACTTCAGTAAACCCCATGACAGACAAGCGTTCCATAGGAAACAAAATGGTCATGCCTGTCTTGGCAAGTTTCTCGCCACCTATCCCTTCAATTGAAATATTTTCAATATTTTTAGTTAATTCATTTATTAATCCCGCACCCAACATGTCGCCTGATGCTTCACCTGCGACAAGACCTATGCGTATCATTATAGGAAGCTCTGATTAAGTCTGGGTCGAACAGATTGCAGCTTAAAATAGTCTGATCCAAGGCGTAAAACGCACGTAACAGCAGGGTTATTGCCTACAGGACGTAGGTAAGGGGCGCAAGCAGGAGCGATAGCCTTGCGAAGTTTTACAAAGCTTCCGCGTCCTTGCTCACGCCCCTCGTCTACTTCCATGTAGACGACGCAGAGATTGATGATTTTGGACCCAAGTTTATCGTTCATGACTTGTTCAGAGGTTCCTGAATACTGAATTTTACTCTTTTTCAGCATCTAATTAGAAACATAAATATAATGGAGCTTTATTGTGCATATCAATTTTATTCAAAAAATCGTTTTTAGCTTTTTGTTCGTCGTTTTATCAAACAATGTTATTGCCGACGAGACATCGCCCAATGCCATCATTGAAACTAATTTGGGAAATATTGAACTACGCTTTTTTCCTGATATTGCACCAAAACACGTTGAGAATTTTTTAACGCTGGCCAAATCAGGCTTCTATGATGGAACTATTTTTCATCGCGTCATACCTGGATTCATGATTCAAGGTGGCGACCCAAACACCAAAGGCACGAATAAATCAATCTACGGACAAGGTGGCCCTGATCACAGTGTTAAAGCGGAATTTAGTAAACGAGCTCATAGCAGAGGCATACTCTCTATGGCACGTTCAAGTAGCCCGGATAGTGCTGGTTCGCAATTTTTTATTGTCGTTCAAGATGCCAAATTTCTAGATGGACAATACACTGTTTTTGGTGAAGTCGTCAGTGGCATGGATGTTGCCGATAAAATAGTTTCTCAAAAGAAGGATGCACGCGATAATCCATTAGAACGAATTGAAATGAAAGTGCGTATTTTAGGTGATTAATAAAACTTAATGGCTTGTTCCACTCGACCTGGTGATTTTATTATAAACGTTATATTTACCAGAAGGTTTGTTCATAGGAATACGCTTAACTTCTTCAAGTGATTGAGCATCGTAGACAACGATTGCACCATCATTTTCCCAGATACTGAGTAAGGCATAACGTCCGTCCTTAGTGAACTCAACATGAGCGGCCGTTTTTCCGGGAGCAGGCTTCAATGTTTTAACTATTTCCAGAGTCGATTTATCAATAACATGAACAACATCTTTATGTGGTCCAAAAAACACATCAACCCAGGCATAAGGCGTGTTTTCGTGACTGCGCATAAAGAAGCCTGGTCCCATAGTTTTAATCTGCTTAATCGTTTTCCAGGTACTCATATCGATCACATTGACTACGCCTTTCTTTAAATCCGGGGGGGCAAGCACAGTTTTACCCTGATATTCCCAGGTAATGCCAGAACCTAAATGAGGCAGACCTGAAAGATCAATATCTGAGTCTTTTGCCCCAAGAACCAAGTCAACCACCTGCCCTTTCTTTGAGTTTCGTGCGGCACCAATCAAATATTCATACTTCTGATCAAAAAAGAAATCATCCAGATAATCATCTAACTGAATACGACGTACTGGAAACGGTTCTTGTTCTGGTGGGCCTTCCATACGGTAATCATGAACCCAGCCATAATATGGAGGATCATCAGAATAGAATATTTCCCATACTTCAGGAATATCCTTTAAAGCAGCAATGAAGCTATCACGTGGCGCAGCAGTGTATACAGCACTAACACGTGAACTGTTTCCAGAGTCATCTTTCACTGGAATTATTTTTATGAGTGAGAGATCAGTCGCATTAAAAACAACCAGGGTATGCGGTAAATAGTTTGCGGCAATGATGTAACGACCATCACCGGAAATTGCAATGTTGCGCGTGTTTATACCTGCACGTACTTCTGCTACTATTTTCAGGTTATACATATCAAATTTGGCTATCCAGCCATCTCTGGAAGCCAGATAGACAAAGCGCCCATCAGGTGAATATTTTGGTCCACCATGTAATGCATGACGCGTTTTAAAACGATGAATAGGTTCAAAAAGATCACCGTCCAGTACTGTTGCATGATGATCGCCAGTCTCGACAACCAGAAACAGATTAAGTGGATCGGCACTAAATACCGGTGTGTTACTCAATTGCTCGTCTTTGAAATAAACAACACGAGATTGAATTATTTCTTCCTCCCCCCACTTTGGAATAACAGATAAGGGGGTATAGATATAATCTACAAGCGTAGCTATTTCCTCATCAGATAATTTGTCAGCAAATGCAGGCATCTGCGTGGCAGGTAATCCATTACGTATTGATGTCGTAGCTTGTTTACGTCTGACACGCTTAAGATTTTCAGGTAACAATGCCGGACCCATTCCACCAAGACGATCCTGTCCATGACATTCAGCACAGTTATTCTGATACAGAGACAATAGATCTGTTTCTGCATAAACAGGATTCATCCCACTAGTAAGAATAATGAATAAACCTGAATAAAACGGGATGAATCTAGCTAACAGCGGCATCACTAGAAATCTGATCCTCACTAGAAACAGCTAAACCAATCTCATCATCAGTAAGATAACAACCGGGATCCTCTGACCAGAGGTCATCAGTCATCTGCATTGCTCGTATGCGAGTATTACCGCCACATATATCGAAAAAATTACAATTATGACAGCGTCCCGAGATATTACGTGGTTTACTTTTTAATTCTTTCATGACGGGATCGCTGGTGTCAGGCCATATCTCGGAAAAAGGTCGTTGTTTAACATTGCCAAGACTGTAATGCCACCAGTAGGTGTCAGGATGAACATCCCCCAGATTATCAATGTTAGCGATATTCACACCCGAACTATTACCACCCCACTGTTGTAACTTGGCTTTTATATGCTCTGCCATATGCGGATGATTTTTTTCTACCCAGTGAAGCAGATAGACACCATCAGCATCATTATTACCCGAGACGTATTCAATTTTGTTTCCTTCCTGAATATCCTGCCAGCAGGTTTCGAAGATTAGATCGAGTGCATTTCTCGTCATCTGAAAAGTGGCATCGTCCTTTCTATTTCTGTTTCCCCTGCCTGAATAATTAAGATGAGAAAGGTAAAATTTATCTATTTTTTCATCCCGCATCAGCTTTATTAATGCCGGCAAATCCTTTGCGTTATCTTGTGTAAGAGTAAATCTAAGACCAATCTTTATACCTGCATCACGACACAGACGAACAGCATGCAAAGAGGCATCAAATGCACCTTGTTTACGGCGAAATGTATCATGCGTCTCTTTCAGTCCATCGAGACTAATACCCACATAATCGTAATCCATTTCTGTAATTCGACCAATGTTCTCTTCATTGATAAGCGTGCCGTTTGTTGATAAGCCAACATAAAAGCCCATTTCCTTGGCTCTTTTGGAGATATCGAATATATCGGGGTGTAATAGCGGTTCTCCGCCCGAGAGTATCAGTACCGGCACATGGAAGGCTTTAAGATCATCCATGACATTAAATATCTCATCCGTACTGAGTTCACCTGGAAAATTATGATCAGCTGATATTGAGTAACAATGCTTACAAGCTAGATTACATCGACGTATCATGTTCCAGATAACAACCGGACCCGGTGGTTTTCTTGCGGCACCAATAGGAGTCGGCTTATTAACTTCATCCATATACTGTCTAATACGAAACATATTTTACCTTTTATCCTTGTTGCGAATTTTGTTGAGAGTTTCGAATCCGCATTCCTGTTTTCTTCAATATACGTGTGCTGTACAAAACAGTGTGTTGTCGGTTTGCATCACCCAGAATATCTGAAATTTCATCGATATATTTATCCGTTGTTTCCCGATCATGTGCATGCACCATCGCAAACAGATTATATGGCCAATCTGGCAGATGGCGTGGACGATGGTAACAATGACTAACAAAATCTAGAGCACCTATCTTGTTACCGAATTCATTTATTTCTTCATCGGGCACATCCCAGACTGTCATACCATTGGCACGATAACCGAGGCGATAATGATTAGGCACAACGCCAATTCGTCTGATAATACCTTGCTCAAGCAAACGTCGTATTCTTTGCATAACAAGCTCTGGCTCAAGATCGAGTTGATCTGCGATCGTATGATAGGGCTTAAATGTAACAGGTAAGCCTGCTTGCGTAGCCTCAATAATCTTTCGATCAATATGATCTAATGTTGTGCCATTAATACTATGCATCAAATTTTAAACCAACATAATATTCATCAAGTTTTGGCATCTTAAATGTAGGATAAGCTGTTTTCTTTTCAATATCTTCAAGCAGCTTTTCTAATTGAGTTTCGGTTTCTGTGGCGAGAACAAACCAGACATTAAGTTCATGCGTACGTTCATAATTATGCGCAACTTCAGGAAAATCATTAATAATATTAATCACTTTTTCAAGATCATGTTCAGGAATACACATAGCAACCAGACAATAAATACCGCCCAACTTTTCAATATTATACAATGGGCCAAATCGGCTCAAGGTACCATCGTCGAGCAAAAACTGAACGCGCTGCAACAATTCATTTTCTTCTATATTTAACTGTTCCGCCAGTGCGGCAAATGGTTCTGCACATACAGGAAAGTCTTCTTGCATTTGGTTTATGATATTTCGATCCACTTCATTCATTTATTATCATCCCGCAGGAGAGAGATAGTTTGCTGCACGTTGTTTAAAACGTCGTTTACTGAATAATACTTCATGCGGGTGATTGTGCCAGTTGTGTATATCCACCATTTTTTTCAGGTGCTGCATAACATTGATACGCGATTTGCCATGAATCATACAATATAGATTATAGTTCCATTCTGGTAACTGCCGTGCACGTCGATAACAGAGTGTAATGAAAGAGTAGGATTTAATTTGATGTGCAACCTCATGCACCTGTTCATCAGGAATATCCCAGACAATCATGGCATTTTCCTGATAACCCAATTCGTGATGTCGCACTACAACCCCAAAACGTTTAATCAGACCTTTATCTAACAGATTTGAAATCCTTGTTATAATTGCTTCTTCGGAAAGTCCAAGCTGTTGAGAAATCTCCATATAGGGGCGATCTGAAATTGGCAAACCATTCTGTATGGTGGCGATCAGTTGTTGGTCTGCATCATCAAGAACAGATATTTTTTCCGCAATATTGTTATCCAGTGCTAGTTGCATTTGAGGTCAAATCCTAAATCAATGTGATAAGCATCAAGTAATGGCAAACGCAACAGAGGAGGGCCACCGCTTTTTTTCTCAATATCATCTAAAATAAAATCGAGTCGAATTTTATCGACTGCAGTGATAACAAACCAGAGGTTAAAAGGGTGTTCACGTTCATAATTATGATTAACTTCCGGATAAGCATTGATCATGTTTGCTGTTTCAACAAGTTGATCATCCGGTACTTTCAATGCAGCAAGAATACTATTGCCAATAGCGTTGGGTTTAATCACAGGTCCAACACGACTGATAGCACCACAAGATTGCAATTTCTCAAAGGTTTCTATCACTAAGCCGACGTCAACATTTAAACGTTCAGCAATATCGTTAAATGGCTGTATGGATAGTGGAAATTCTTGCTGAAAATCGTTCAGCAAACATTGTTCCAGATATGAATAGGAATCATAGTCAGAAATCTTATAGTCAGTATCTTGTTGTGACATTTTAATGTTTCCTCTTACAACCCGATCTTATGTGCTCTATGTGTAAAGAAAATGCCACTGGGTTTGTCTGCATGTAATTGTGCCACAATGTTGAAACTATCCGTGTCGTAAATATTGACAAGATCTTCATCCCTTACAGACACCCATACTTCTTCACCGCGTGGCGTAAATTCCATATGTAAAACAGCTTTACCAGGAACCAGCTCTTTTATAATTTCCATTTTGGCGACATCAATAATCTGCAAGTGATCATTTTTAGGAAAAGCAAAATTAACCCAAACCTGACGACCATCTGGTCTGGCGATGGCAAATACCGGTTGACCATAGGTCTTAATACGCGTTACTTCTTGCCAATTACGTGGGTCAATAACGATTACAGCATGTTCTCCTATCGCAGGAACAAAAAGATAATTACCTGCCTGAGCCCAACCTTCCAGGTGAGGCATTTTATAGACGGGTAATTTTTCATCATCACGACCGTAATCATTCAGAACCTTCTTGATGCCTTTTTCAACATGCCATAGATCAAGAATAGCAAGTCCATTCTCACCAAATAAACCGGCAATGTAATAACGCCCGTCCGGAGTAATGAGCCCATCATAAGGTTGTAAACCTACATTCTTGAATTTTTTAATCAATGGTTGTTCCGGGTTATTAATATCAACAAGCCAGATTTCACCCGCATCGTATAGACTGAATACAAATTTCTGTCCCGGAGCATCAACAAGCCCGACGACTTTAGACAACTTCAGAGATGAATCTCCATATTCGGCAGGAATATCAATGACCAATTCAAGCGTCTCTGAATCAAATATTCGAACACCACCCGGTTCATAGTTTGACACAGCAACAAACTTGCCATCCTGTGAAATTGCACCGCCAATACTATTTCCCGCCTGAATAATGCGCTTACTTATCTTGCTGGTCAGCAGATCAATCTTCGTCAAGCCTCCATCCCGACCAAATACAAACGCATATCGTGCATCACGTGAAAAGACGACCGATGCATGCGAAAGATCGCCCAGACCTTCAATAGTACTGATATCGATATGCTTGCTGGTATTGATGACCTTGACTTGGCCTATAGCGCGTTCGATGACAATGCCAAGATCACCCGTGCCTTTTAGTTCTGCATGAACATTGATTGACAGCAACAAGCTGAATAATAAAATTATTTTTCTTCTGTAATTCATTCTAATTATTTTTTATCAAACCAATTTTAAGCTGCTTTACCATCCAGACTACTTCCTGTTCATCAAGAATCCCTTTCCATGGAGGCATAGGTGTACCTTCGACACCATTCATAATGATGCTAGACAATGATGCGTGTGATTTATGCTGGAGTTTCTCAGCAGTCAGCGGGGATCCCAGGCCGCCTTTCAATGTCATCCCATGACAGGAACCACAATCATGTTGTATTAAATGCAATAGTTCTTGTTGACGATCGTTTGATAGTTCAGTTGCTAAAACAGCACACGGAAAAATCAATATTTGAATAAACAAATTGCTTATCAGTGATTTGTTTAACATCATTTTCCGGCCATCAGATCATTATCGATATATTCAACACGCACATATTTATCTAATCCCATTACCCGCGCTTCACGATCAGTTCCATCTGCAGTGATATTCCAGACAACAAGTTGTTTTACTCCGGACGGTATCAAATTAGATTCCTGCATTTTACTAAGAACAGCCTCTGGGTAATGATCTAAAGATGGTTCACCCAGTTCTTCTGCCAATTCCTTACGAAGTGGCGTGGTATCCAGTAATCCAGGGAAAATTTCAATGATTAAGGCGAGACGATCTGAACTCGCAGGAAAGACATAAAGCAATTCAGATGTTATCCAACTTTGTTTTCGCTGGGCATAGATTAAGTGGTCGCCATCTGTGGTTTCACTGTTTGAAAAAACTACACCATCATTTTCAAAAACAGCACGTACTTCGTTTGCTGACATACCGAAATCTGTGCTGAGATACCCTTCCAGCCGTGTTTCCGCGATGACGTTATTTACATTTGTTAATGCAAATACAATAAAAAATATCTTTATACATTTTTCTATCATTACTACTAATCCCTGGTTGCTTGATAATGAATCAGCCAGTAAAGATTCATCTTTATTTTGTTTTATCCAATTTGGTCTATTCAACAATAATTGTACCTCTCATCTCTTCATGAGGTTCGCAGTGATAAGGATAGATTCCGGACTTGTCGAATGTCCTTTCCCAACTTTCTCCCGGAAAGATATAGTCAGCTTCCGGCAAACCTTCAGCTTCGAACCAGACACTATGGTATTGGCGTTTTTCCATATTCACCCATTTAACTGTAGTGCCGACTTTTACCGTCAGGGGCTGCTGTGCGCCAAATAAATCCTTTTTAACTTCAACTATTACAGTTTCTGCAAATGCGGAAATCGCGCTTACGGAAAGAGTTATAAAAAAACCGATTCTGATTAATTGTTTAATATTCATTTTCTTACCCTTCAAGTTTATTACCTTCTAAATATGACACATTGAAAGTAGAAAATACTCAAATAAGCACAATATTACTGTTTTACCGCATTGATCTCGACTTCACTATTGTCAAAACCAAGCTTATAACCTAAAGATACATGATGGAAATGCCCGCTAGTGTAGTCATCATGAATTGCAAAACTCAGATTATATATTTGGTCTATTGCCAGGCTAACATCACCGAGTTTGTCAGATTTAAGCTTGCGTTTCATCAGGATAGTCCATACGCCATCAGACAAGCTGGATGTGAATTCAGCACCTTGACCACCTTCCATATATCGTTGTTCGAGGATATAACCATCTTCAGATTTACCTGTACCTAGCTGATAACGAATAAGGTCCATGAAATGACCGGCTTCCAGTTCAGCTTTAATCTCGGCTTCTTCTTTGAGTTTGTCCCAACCACCCAGTTTCTTGCCACGGCGACCCTTGATCTCAATCTCGGTACGACTCTCAGTGATATATTTACTAACGCCACTTTCAAGATTCAGTGCCAAACCACTTGCTGCCAGGTCTTCTGCGGAGGGAGCATTGGGCATGCCTTTAGCATCATGGTGACAGGCTCCCCAGCAACCGGCCAGGTCTGCATAGATGACATCATCCGTTGCGAATATGATAGCCAGTTTTATCTGGTTTTCAGGATCCATCTTGCCACCATCAATAGATGGGGAAGGTGTGTGACCGGTTTCCGGGAACTGGAAACGCATAGTCAAATATTCGCCATTATGGCTTGCACGAACACTGACCGGAATACTGCCACGCTTATCAGGTATTACTGTCTCTTCTGTTTCCGGCAGATATTCATGCTTGCCAGAAACAATCAACGCGCCCATATCTGCCGTTTCTTCATCATGACAGTCAAAACAGCGATCACCTGAATTAAATGCGCGTTTCCCACTATGATTTTTACTCAGTGTCCAGTCCATTGAAGCCTGGCCTGGATAAAAGATAGTGATTAATCTTTCAGGAGCTTTTTCCCAATCAACTCCCGATGAGTCCACTGTTGTTGCCGCAGGTGCAGACTTCGCAATATCTTCAGTTGCTGCTTTATCTTCTACGCTTTCTGTTTTAACAGGTGATACGTCAGCTGTTTTTGCTTTCTTACCAGCTTTTTTCTCATGACCATTGAAAAATTTATCATAAGCCGCAGGAATAGGGCGTATGAAATCAGGGTTGGGTTTCTCTAGCTCATCCTTCTCTTCTTCTGTTAACTGATCATGAACTTTTTTATGGGCAATACCCTTATGACAATCAATACAGGTCTGACCGGTCTTCATTGCATTGTAATGTTGTTTACGGGCACGAGGTTTCTGTGTTTCTGGAGCCATAGTCGAGATCTCATGACAATTCCGACACTCTCTGGAGTCAGATGCTTTCATCCGTTTCCATTCCCTTTTAGCCATCTGTAAACGATGGGTTTCAAATTTTTCTGGCGTATCTATTGTGCCCAGTATTTTATGTAGAACCTCATTACTTGCCTGCAGTTTACGTTTCATTTTATGAAACCAGGGACGAGGAACATGGCAATCAGGACAACCGGCCCTAACACCACTTCGGTTTGCATCATGAATCGTTCCCTTGTATTCCTGATAGACATTTTCTTCCATTTCATGACACGAGATACAGAAATCCATCGTATTCGTGGCCTCCATTCCCATATTAAAACCACCCCATAAAATCACACCGATCATCATAAAGAAGACAGCAACACCGAGGGTGGTGCCAAATATTAATTTTCGGTTTAGAAATCTGGAAATTAAATTTTGATTTGGTTGTGTCATTGTTTTTTATATTCCAGGTATGGCAATAAATTAGTCAAAACCAGCATATTAATCTCGATTGTGTTTTATAAAAAAGGGCATGAAATCAATTTCATGCCCTTTTCTCAAGAATCACACCATTAAACTACAATAAATTCATCAATTTACGTCACGTGTTTTTTACGATTATAAACATTGAATTTACCTGTCGGTGTTTCCAGTCCCTTGATACGGGCTTTTTCTTCCAGGGTTTTAGCGTCATAAATGACGATTTCACCCTTGGAACGGTCACCTGCGCCACGAGCCCAGACAGATATCCAGACCTCGGTACCGTCTTTATTAAACTCCTGATGCACCGCAACAGCCTTGGGAATTTCAGTTACCCGGATATACTTAACGATTTCACGGGTTTTCTTGTCAAGCACCACCACGCTCTGTTGCACTTCTGGTTCCGGGTGTTTGGTCTGATCAGCCCAGACATAATCCGACTTGGGGTGCGTACGGATAAATAATCCAGGACCATCTGTTTCAACTGAATAACAAATTTTCCAGGCATTATCAGCATGATCCTTAGGATCATTACCCCAGACCGTGATCTTGCCTTCACCAAGATGGACTGTACCTGCAACAGGTCCACACTTCGGGTCAATCCAGTTAGCACCTGGGCCAGGATGTGGCATCTTGCCAGTCTCAATGGAGGCGACAAATTTACGTTCTACAGAATCCATGATTTCCATTCGGTTAGATGCGTTAGCTGCAATTTGAAAATAACGCAGCGTAGGATCAAAGAAACCATCATGTAGAAACTTGTGACTATCGATCTGATCGATACGCAGATTATCGATATCACTGTAATCCACCTGCCAAAGTTGTCCCAATTCCTTAACAGCAACAATCCAGGTTGGAGCAAGTGGCGTATTGTAGATAGCTGCGACACGCGCTTCATTCACAAACTCACCATCAACATTGACGCCGCGTGTAGAAACAACTTTTAGTGGTTCCATGGTCTTCGCATCCAGGATGACGAAGTGAGGAGGCCAGTAAGCACCACCGATGACGTATTTATCTTTCCATTCACCGAAGTGAGACACTGCCACGTCGCGAGCGTCATAGGCGACCTGTACGTCTGCCACCACCTTTGGCGGGTCCATCCACAGATCAATCTTACTCATCTTGCCATCGCGACCCTGGGTGAACCAGAAGCGTCCATCGGAGCTTTCCTTCAAGACGTGTATGGCGTAGCCAGTATCAACCTTGACTATGACTTCCTTGGTATCGCCATCAATGATGCCGATTTTGCCCGCGTCACGCAGGATAACAAGGAAAAAATTCTCCCAATTGCGACTATGTTCAGGTTTCGTTGGGTAGTCTTCAGGGGAAATATACGTATGCCAGCGTTCTTTCATTAAAGACAGGGACATTTCTGCTGGAACTGGTGGCTCCAGCTGTATGTATGTTGCCATAAGTTTGATCTCTTCTTTGGTGAAGATATCATCAAAATTATTCATACCCTTCTCGGTGCCAAGCGCAATAATTTTTTCCAGTCGTTTCTGGCCCTTCTTTCTGGTGTCTTTGGGCTCAAGGCCCTTGCCAGTAGCGCCTTTACGTAGCGCCCCATGACAACCCGCACAGCGTTGAAAATAAAGCGCTTTTGAGCTTTCAAACTGTGCCTCTGTTAAAGTAGCTACAGGGTCTTTTGAATGATCCTTGTCAGCAGCGTAAACTGCGCCAGATAAAAAGAAGAACATTGACAAACAGGCTAAAGCTGCCCACCTTAACGTTCTAAATCCTGCAATTGATTTCATTTTCATTTCTCCTAATTTCATTTTTTTCTAAATTAATAATAACCAGAATATAATAGTTCTCGGCTATAATAGTCACCGCACAAACTATAGGGATTGATCTAAGTCAAGAAATGGAAAGATTCAATAAGATATATTTTGTGGTCAAATCGAGGATAATCAGATTGAAAATAGTTTTATAGAAAGTTGATGTATATCAATTGTTCATGGGCGCATCTATAGCATAATCGATACTAGTTTTTTCTTAAAGCACTTGCTCATTCTATTTAATATGAACAAAATCAACTTAACAGACTATTAATTTAATTTAGAGGAATTCAAGATGGGTAAAAAGCTTATTATGCTAGGCATGGCGATTTTAGTTGTGTCATTAATCGTCCTTATTATTATTGGATTCTTATCCGGCATTACAAACCCACTACCATGGATATCTTTGGTTGTGCTGGTAGCAGTCATATTTGCTCATAATAAAATAGTCAAAAATAGATACCTGACATGGAATGACAGTTACAGTGTTGGTATTGAATCTATAGACAACGATCATAAAAAATTAATTCACCTTATTAATAATTTGCAGACAGCTATTGACTATAAAACGGATAAGCAATTTGAAAAGCAAACATTGGACGAAGTCATTGACTATACCAAATACCATTTTACCCGAGAAGAAGGACTCATGGAGGATAATGGCTATGCTGATTTCGTTCCGCATAAGGCAAAACACGAGAAAATGATTGAGCAAGTGAATGAGTTTGTACAAGCCTATGAGAAGGATGAATCTGGAGCAATAGAATCACTGCTTACGTATCTTAAGTCATGGCTGATCAATCACATCAACGGTACTGATCAGGAGTATTCTGAATACCTTATTAGCAAAGGTGTTAAGTAACTTTATACCTGCTAACAACGAAAACTGCACTACAACTATGAACGCAGCTTATTTGTGACCTCATCACATCAGGTTATCTCACTCTTTTGAAATAACTTCATCCCTGATTAATCTTAATCAGGGTTCAAACCAGGCAAGTTTCTCGTGCAGAGAGACAACTTCGCCAACAATGATCATGCTTGGTGGTTTAACATCGTGTTGATTAGATATATCGGGCAAGCCTTTTACAGTGCTTATATAAACGCGTTGTTCATTGGTTGTACCTTGTTGAATAATTGCGGCGGGCGTTGTTTCTGGTAAACCATGTTTTATTAATTCCCGGCTTAATATATCCAGACCATGCGCCCCCATATAGACAGCAAGAGTTTGCCTCGGTTGAACTAATGAAGTCCAATTAAGGTTCATTGTCCCATCTTTAAGATGACCGGTAACAAACAAACAGGATTGGGCATAATCACGATGGGTCAATGGGATACCTGCATAAGTGGAGCAACCACTGGCTGCAGTAATGCCGGGTACAACTTGAAATGGGATATTGTTCTCGGAAAGCAGCTCAATCTCTTCTCCACCCCGACCAAAGATAAACGGATCACCACCCTTAAGTCTTAAAACGCGTTTACCTTGCTTTGCTAGATCCACTAATAAT
>CAYTIZ010000027.1:0-14410 GCA_964437885.1 uncultured Enterobacteriaceae bacterium | reverse complement strand
AAGCACTTAGAACGATGAGTATCAGTCTTTGCTTTAAGCATGATAGGTCATTTCATAGTTAACGGGACAGCAGTGTAAAAATCTAAAAAATACTCTTACGTCGCTTTAGCAAGCACCTGTTTAAGGAATCTTCCTGTATGTGAGTCCGCATTTTTAGCAAGCTGTTCCGGTGTGCCAGTTGCTATAATTTCTCCACCTCCGTCACCACCTTCTGGACCAAGATCGATAACCCAATCCGCTGTTTTAATAACATCAAGATTATGTTCGATGACAATAATAGTATTACCATGTTCCCGTAGACGATGCAGTATATCGAGTAACTGTTGTATATCGTGAAAGTGGAGCCCGGTTGTTGGTTCATCAAGAATGTATATTGTTTTTCCAGTGTCTCGTTTAGAAAGCTCCTTGGAAAGTTTAACTCGTTGTGCCTCACCGCCGGATAAGGTCGTCGCATTTTGTCCCAACTTAATATAAGACAAACCTACATCCATTAGCGTTCGCAACTTACGTGCAAGCACGGGCACCGCATCAAAAAATTCATTTGCCTCTTCAACACTCATATCCAACACTTGATGAATGTTTTTACCTTTATAACGTATATCCAGTGTTTCACGATTATATCGTTTGCCTTTACAGGTATCGCAAGGAACATAGATATCTGGTAGAAAATGCATTTCGACTTTAATTAAACCATCGCCCTGACAAACTTCACAGCGTCCCCCTTTGACATTGAAACTAAAACGCCCGGGTTTATATGCGCGTGAGCGTGCTTCAGCTGTTGCAGAAAATAATTCACGAATAGGCGTGAATAATCCGGTGTATGTTGCCGGGTTTGATCGTGGTGTTCGTCCAATCGGACTTTGATCAATATCAACCACTTTATCAAAATGTTCCAAACCTTCTAATGATTCATACGGTGCGGGATTTGTATTGGCGCGATTTAAATCGCGCGCAACTATTCGATATAGAGTGTCATTAATTAAAGTCGATTTTCCTGAACCTGATACACCGGTGACACAGGTCATTAAACTAACAGGAATAGTCAAGGTCACTTGTTTCAGGTTATTGCCGCTAGCTTGCTTTAACTCCATGACCTGCAATGGATTAAAAGGGGTGCGATGTTCTGGAACGGCTATTTGTTTCTTTCCAGACAAATACTGGCCTGTTAAAGATTTTTTATCCGCTGCTATCATTTTCGGTGTGCCCTGAGAAACGATTTCACCTCCATGTACACCTGCGCCTGGACCTATATCGATGACATGCTCAGCGGCATTGATTGCCTCCTCGTCATGTTCAACAACGATAACCGTGTTACCCAAATCTCGAAGATGAAATAATGTTTTTAATAAACGTTGGTTATCTCTTTGATGTAAACCAATTGAAGGCTCATCAAGAATGTACATAACACCCACCAAACCTGCACCAATCTGGCTAGCTAATCGAATACGTTGTGCCTCGCCACCAGACAAAGTCTCAGCACTACGTTCCAATGTCAGATAATCCAGTCCGACATTAACTAAAAAGGTAAGTCGATCATTAACTTCTTTTAATATCTTGACCGCAATCTTGCCACGCGCACCGCTTAATTCCATATCCTGGAATAAGGATTTCGCCTTGATAATGGGCATGGCTGTAATTTCAGGTAAGGTAATTTTATTAATTAATACATGTCGTGCTGACTCATTTAAACGTGCCCCTTTACACGTTGGGCAAGGCTTCCTGTTTTGGTATTTCGCCAATTCTTCCCGAACCATGACCGAGTCAGTTTCCAGATAGCGCCGTTGTAAATTTGGAATAATTCCTTCAAAGGAATGTTGTCGGATCGATATTTTTTTTCGTTCCCGAAGATATTCAAATTTAATTTCTTCGTCACCACTGCCATACATTAATACATTTTTTATTTCATCTGATAACTCATCAAAGGGAGTATCCAGATCAAATTTATAATGTTTAGCAATAGATTTAATCATCTGGAAGTAATATGCATTGCGCCTGTCCCAGCCTTTTATTGCTCCGCCAGGCAAACTCAAATCCGCATTTTGCACAACCCGATCTGGATCAAAATACTGAATATTTCCCAAGCCATCACAGTTTGAACATGCACCAGCAGGGTTATTAAAAGAAAACAAGCGTGGTTCCAGTTCGCTTAAACTATAACCACATTGATTACAGGCATAACGTGATGAAAACAACTGATCTTCCCCGCCCTCTTCAGACATCGGGACTATCAAACCAACGCCATCAGATAAGCGTAATGCCGTTTCAAATGATTCAGTCAATCGTAATTGGATATCTTCTCTTACTTTAAAACGATCAACCACCACTTCAATCGTATGTTTTTTACGCAACTCAAGTTCCGGAACTTGATCTAATTCAACAATTTGTCCGTCAATTCGTGCTCTGATAAAACCTTCCGTGCGTAGTCGTTCCAGTACCTGATGATGTTCGCCTTTTCGTTCCTGAATGATCGGTGCCAATAACATAAGACGCTCTTCTGCTGGACGCGCCAACACCAGATCCACCATCTGTGTAATTGTTTGTGCTTCAAGTAATGTGTGATGTTTTGGACAATGAGGCTGGCCAACGCGGGCGAACAATAAACGCAGATAATCGTATATTTCGGTAATAGTACCGACTGTCGAACGGGGATTATGAGACGTTGTCTTTTGTTCAATAGAAATAGCCGGAGACAAACCTTCAATATGGTCAACATCCGGTTTTTCCATGATCGAAAGGAATTGCCTGGCATAGGCAGATAGAGACTCAACATAACGTCTTTGACCCTCAGCATATATCGTATCAAACGCCAGAGAAGATTTACCTGAGCCAGAGATACCCGTTATGACAATTAACTTGTCTCTAGGGATATCGATATCAATATTTTTAAGATTATGGGTCCGAGCACCACGTATAACTATCGTGTCCATTTAAAACTTTCACTATTCTTAAGGGCAACCCGGTAATATAAATGGTTTTCTGATTTCGATCCAAATTAATCTAATAAATTAATTTAATAGCCATAAGACAGTATTTAAGGACTACACTGCCACTTTCAGCGTGTTGTCTGTTTATCGCGTTATAAACAGGGGTGTTATTATGGATTGAGCTTCTCATTTTTTAGCTCAAAATGAAAACATTCAAAAAAGAAGCTTGTACAAAAATCCGTCTAAAGCGAAAATGGCTTCTTTATTGTGTTTATCCGAATTCGACAATTCAACTACTAATCAAATTCTGTAAACTATTTTCAGGCCTTTCACAGGTTTAGATAAAATAGTTAATGAATAAACTGATTAACACTATTTTTTAGGAGAAAGTAATAATGGCAAGGGGTGTAAATAAAGTAATCCTGGTTGGTAATCTGGGCAACGATCCAGATATGCGCTATACCGCTGGCGGCGCTGCAGTTGCTAATATAAGCATTGCTACAGCAGAGTCCTGGAAAGATAAAAACACCGGCGAACAACAGGAACGCACCGAATGGCATAGGGTCGTCTTTTTTGGACGCCTGGCAGAAATCGTTGGTGAATATTTACGTAAAGGTTCCCAAGTTTACGTCGAAGGTCGATTACAAACACGCAAATGGACTAACAAAGAAGGGCATGACCAGTACACAACTGAAATAGTCGCTAATGAAATGCAAATGCTGGGAAGTAAAAGTAGTGGCTCAGCAAATTATAATTCTGCACCTCAAGCGCAACAAAGCAGTGCACCTGCAGCCCAATCACAAGCAGCGCCTGCATCTAGCCCAGCGCCGGCTGATGACTTTGATGATGACATCCCGTTCTAAGAATTACCCTATATATTTAGATACAGTTTAATAATAAAAGCCGCATGGTCAGCGGCTTTTATTATTTATAGAAACGCAATTTATCATCCCACCTTCTTTTTTGAATAATACAATGGGCGTGGCTTCCCAATTCCGTAGCCCTGCGCGTAATCAACGCCTAGTTTTTTTAGTTCTTTCAAAATAGCATCATTTTCTACAAATTCGGCAATAGTTTGTTTACCCATAATCTGACCTATTTCATTAATTGATTTCACCATAGCTCTATCTATTCTGTCATTCGCAATATCTCTGACAAATGAGCCATCTATTTTAAGATAATCAACAGGTAAATTTTTCAAATAACCGAATGAAGAGACACCGCTGCCGAAATCATCCAGCGCAAACAGACAGCCTTTACTACGGAATTTATTAATAAAGCGAATAGCACTGGCAAGATTAGCAATCGCTGCTGTTTCTGTTATTTCAAAGCATATCTTGTTTGCGGGTATCCCACTTTCATCCAGACTGTTTAATAAACCTTGCATAAATTCTTCATTTCCTAATGATTGGCCTGAGAGATTGATAGCACAGATATGTAATTTTTTTAACTTGGCAGGATGAGATGCTAACCAAGTGAATGCTTTATTGACGACCCAACTATCAATCTTGTTAGATAAACCATAGCGTTCCGCTGCTGATAAGAAAGCACCTGGAGGAATGAGCTCTCCATTACTTCCAGTCATTCGCAATAATAATTCGTAATGATCTCCTTGTTTCAATCCATTCACAGAAACAATCTTCTGGTAATACAATTTGAACAATCCTTCTTCTAATGCATGATTAATCCTATTCACCCATTGCATCTCACCTCGACGCATGGCTACGCTCTTATCATCACTTGCATAAACATGGATGCGATTTCGACCAGCATCTTTAGCAGCATAACAGGCTGCATCCGCTGCACTCAAAATATCATTGACGTTGCCACTAGATGTATTGATCGGTACTAAACCAATACTGACACCAATAGAAAACTTTTTATCTTGCCAAACGAATCGAAACTTTTCCACTGTTTCTCTTAAGGAATCCGCTACTCTTCGCGCTTGTTCAAGATCACAATGCTCCATCAATACACCAAATTCATCACCCCCCAAACGAGCAAGCGTGTCGCGCTTTCTAACCTTGGCGAGTAGTAATTCACTGAGTTGTCGTAACAACTCATCCCCGGCAAGATGACCACAAGTATCATTAATAATCTTGAATTGATCCAGATCCAGATAACAGATAGCGTGTTCGATATTTTTCGGGGCATCTATTTTGAGCACCCGTTGCAAACGTCGCTCAAATTCAGACCGATTGACTAATCCGGTTAAAGAATCATGCGTTGCCTGATAAGACAATTGCTGTGAAAGACGATAGGTTTCCGTAATGTCTTCACACACAATAAAAAAAGTGGTCTCATCACCATAATCACTCACAACGCGAACAGATTCCCGAACCCAGATAACGTCACCATCTTTTTTGCGCTTACGAATTTCCCAGCGGTGAACCTGTTCCGGAGACTCAATACAATTTGTTATATAATCTTTTGCTAAATTCTTATCCTCTTCGTGAATAAGAGAATAAACATCAACACCGATTAATTCATCAACGGTATAACCAAGCTGTTTAGCACCATAATTATTTACTGATAAAATAGTTCCTGAATTATTCACATTAAAAAACATCGCCGGCGTATCGTGATACAACATTTTATACTTGGCTTCACTGGCAGTCAGCACATCATTAAGATGCTTTTTAGCCGTAATATCTTCAGCCTGTCCCACCATGAAAAGAGGATTGTCATTTTCATCATGCACCAGAGATCCATGTAAAATACTATGAATAGTATGTCCGTCTTTATGCTGGTAACGTTTCTCTATTTGATAAGAATCTATCTTCCCGGACCATAAATCCTTAAAGTATTTCATACTTATTTCGAGATCATCAGGATGTGTGATATCGGCAATACTACTACCCACCATTTCTTGCTCTGTTAAGCCACTCAGCATAAGAGCCGCCTTGTTTGCTTCCAACACCACACCATCTGAATTTATCATCAGCATACCAGCAGGGGCATTACCAAAAGTGCTTCTGAATTTTTCTTCACTATTACGCAAGATAATCTCTGCAAGCCGTCTTTCTTCTTTTAATCTGGTACTATGAATACCAAAGGCCAAATTCTCAGCCAGATTGCTTAATAATTTAACTTCATCAGCATCAAATACTTCTGTCTCTGATGAATAGATTATCAAGGCTCCGATTGTTTCCGGCTCAATTATGAGAGGCAAAGCAACTGAAGATTGATAACCCATTGCCAATGCGGCTTTACGCCAGGGCTTAAGAGCCGGATCCTTTGAAATATTTCTGCAAATTTGTGGGCTACCGGTACGTATGCAGCTACCTGTTAGACCTCTACCTCTCTGCTTGTCCGACCAGAGTATGACGTTATCCAGATACTTGGCTTCATAACCAGCGTTGGCCATCGGTCGAACTGTTTTCCTTTTGTCATTCTGAGCATAGCCCACCCATGCAAAACGATATCCCCCTGTATTGATTATTACTTTGCAGATATATTGCAACAGTTCCTGTTCATCTAAAATATGTGTCAATCCATAATTACATTCATTTAAAACGTGCAATGCACGATTTGTTCTTTTTAGATGTCTGGTAACTTGTTTTAGTTCGCTGATATCATGGGCGATAGTAAGCGTGAATTGGTCGTCATCTTGATTGAACAACACAGACGAAAAAACACAAGGAAAAGAGCTGCCATCCTTGCGACGAAATTCTGCCTCGAATTGATTGACCTTTCCTTTTTCTCTCAACTCTTTCACAAAACATTTACGTTGCTTATCATTAATCCAGAATAGTTCCCTTGTTGTTTTACCAATCACTTCTTCCTGCGTATAACCGGTAATACGTTCCAGTCCTTCATTGGCATTGAGTATTTCCCCATCCGATACTCTTGAAGTAATAATGGCATCTGGACTGACATTGATCGCTGTAGAAAACTTTTCCTCACTGGCACGAAGCTTCTGTTCAAACTTTATACGCTCACCGATATCGTGAGCTATAGTAAATATAGATGACTCACCATCGACATCAACTACGGCAGAAGAAAGCAATACAACAGAAAAATTCTCATTCTTTTTCCGGTATTTAATTTCTAAATTCTGTACCTTGCCGAATTTTTTAAGCTGTCTAACAAACTCATCTCTATCTTCATTGTCATACCATAGTCCAAGATCCGTTGTATTCTTACCTATGACTTCTTTTCTGGTGTATCCGGTCGTTTTGGAAAACCCCTCATTCACATCGAAAATTAATCCATCACTCATTCGGGTTAGACAGATAGCATCTGGGTTTAGATTTATCGCATTTGCATACCGCTCCTCGCTTTTTCGCAATGCAGTTTCGATTCGTATGCGCTCACTAATGTCATGACCCGCTGAAAAAATACAGGGTTCACCATCGACTTCGATTATATGTGCTGACAATAAAGCAGTAGCTATGTGTCCGTCTTTATGTCTTAAACTACATTCAAAATTATCGAGTTTACCCTTCTCTTTCAGGGCTTTTACCAGTTTGTCCCTTTCTTTCGGCTCAGGCCATAGATCAATAGCTGATGTATCTAATATTTCTTCTCTTGTATAGCCGAAAGTACTTTCGAAACTACGGTTTACTTTAAGAATTTTCCCATCATCTATACGTGAAATACACATAACAGTCGGACTCGTTTCAATGGCTGTAGTAAGTAGTAACTCGCTTGCATTTAGTTCATGCTCTACCTGTTTTTGCCGTGTAATATCTAAAAGAACACCATCAATATGCGTTAATTTCTGTTCGTCATTAAACACACCTGTAGCACGATTTTGTAACCATTTAATGCTGCCATCTTTACAAACAATCCGGTACTCAATTTCATATTTTCCACTTTCAGGAATTTTCAGCTTTATGATTTCCGCCAACTTTTTGACATCTTGCTTATGTGTATATTTAACAAACAAGGTGCGTGCATCTTTCGGAATTTCATTTTTAGAAATGCCTAACATCTCTGAAATATTTTTATCCAGATATTCGAATTGCCAATCAATAGTATTACATCGATAAACAACGCCCTGAATATTTTCTATAAGTGAATGAAGTTGTTCAGATTGTAATTTTGCCTGATCACGCAGTGCTTGCTGATTTAGTATTCTTTCTGTGATGTCCTGTATAAAACAATAATGGCCAATGGCTGACTTATCATCAGACAGGCCTTTTACCATGACGACATGTTTATAAAATACTGAGCTGTCTTTTCTTATTCCACGTACATCAATTTCTGCACGACCCTGTTGCCGCATTTGTTGGTAGGCTTCCTCAAAAATAGTAGCGTCCTCAGCATGCACCGTATCTTTGCTGGGCATCCCCACCATCTCTTCTGCTTGATAAGCATAAGTCTGAGAAAAATTTGAATTAACACTAAGAAAGCTTCCAGATACATCTAGCCGCGCCACACACTCCAGTGCATTTTCAAAAATATCCTGCAACTCTTTCTGCTGCTGAGGACTATTATTATTTGAAGTCGTTCGGCTTTTATTTTTCATTTTCTAATTATTTCGGAAAGGAATATGGCGAAAACCAAAACCGTAGATATAACAAATTGATACTGTTACTCACAATTGTATGTACTCTTTATAAAGTTATTATTTTTTAAACATTTGATTCACCTTCATCCTTGGGTGATACATTGTATTGTAGCGAAATATTTTCAAATCTGCCTTTAATGATAATCCATCGATTTTTAAATCCTATTTATCAATAACTTAGACAAGTTCGCTTAAGTAATAAACAAATCGCATAGATTAACTGAGACCGAATGATAAATAGCGCTATACTTCCCGCTATCAAAAGTCTGAAGTCAAAAAAAATAATAAGAGAAATATTATGTCTATCACCACCGAGATAAATTTACTTAAAAACCGTCGTACCAAGATCATTGCTACGCTGGGCCCAGCTAGTAGTGAACCTGATCAAATTCGTAAATTAATTAAAGCAGGGGTTAATATTTTTCGACAAAACATGTCTCATGGCGATCACAGTTACCATAAGGAGACTTATGCCAAAGTACGACAAATTGCCGAAGAACTGGATAGACCTGTTGGAATTCTAGCTGATCTTTGTGGCCCAAAAATACGCACTGGTAAGTTTAAAAAGGACAGCATTGAATTAAAAAACAATGAATCAGTAGTTGTCACGACTCGTGATGTTGAAGGGAAACCCGGCTTAATACCTTCTCAATATGCCAGCTTGGCTGATGATGTAGAACTTGGTGATCGTATCTTACTTGCTGATGGCACACTTGAATTAGAAGTCGATAAAATTGAAGGCACTGAAATCAGCTGTACTGTTATTTATGGAGGGAAGCTAGGCAATCACAAAGGTATTAATTTACCCGGTGTAAACGTATCTGCTCCATCCTTAACTGAAAAAGATAAAGCCGATGCAAAACTGGCTATTGAACTCGGTGTTGATTTCTTAGCGCTCTCTTTTGTTCGTACAGCAAAAGACATTAACGATTTAAGAGAATTGATGAATTCAAATGGTAGTAATGCTCGAATCATAGCCAAAATAGAAAAGCCGGAAGCTCTTGAGAACGCAAGTGCGATCCTTGATGCCGCAGATGGAATTATGGTCGCACGTGGTGATTTAGGTGTTGAACTCAATCCGGAACAAGTACCTGTAGCACAACATCAATTAATAGATTTAGCCCGCAAAAAATTTAAACCCGTAATTGTCGCCACACAAATGCTGGAATCAATGATTGAAATGGCACGTCCTACCCGTGCAGAAGTAACTGATGTTGCTTATGCCGTTAATTTAGGTACTGATGCCATTATGTTATCCGGCGAAACTGCTGTAGGTGCTTTTCCTGTTGATGCCGTCTTGATGATGGATCGAATATCACGACAAACTGAATCCTACCTCTGGTCACATAATGCCTATGGAGCTAAAGTTTCTGATGGCCCATCACAAACTGCCTTGCCCATCTGGGATGCAGTAGCTAATTCAATGGCACAACTGACCCAGGATCTTAGAGCTCATGCTGTCGTCGTTATTTCTAATAGCGGCATGTCTGCAGCAACAATGAGTTCAGCCAGACCTGCTGCACCTGTTGTTGCAATAACAAACCGTTTGGATGTCTGTCGAAAAATGGCAATGCTTTGGAGTGTTATCCCGGTATATTCAGAGAATGCGGGCAAGGTTAATCCTAATGAACTGGCTCGCGAAGTTGTACGCGATATAGGTCTGGCAAAAGCAGGAGAAAAGGTATTATTGATACGTGGCTTCCATGCCGATGATATGATGAATACGCCGTCAGTAACCGTATTAACTATCTGATGTTTTGACGCACATAATACAATCAGCCACAGAGAACACAAAAAAAAACAAACTTTAAATAACAAAAATTATTATATTAAGGTTCAACAATAAACTTTTTCAATTCTATGGAATCAAATCGACTTTCTCTGTGTCCTCTGTGGCTTTTTAATATCTAAATCCTTATACGCGCAAGCTAGATTAGCTTAACGCTGCTTATAGATTGGAACAGCGCCATCTGCTGCAGCCTGATAGCGAACAGTAAAATCTTCCAGACTTTTGAGTGCATCTTCAATATCTTTATCCTCACGCACTTCATAGCTATCAATACCACAACGTTGCATGAAGAATAGTTGATCACGTAGTACATCACCTATCGCTCGCAATTCACCTTTATAGCCATAGCGTTCACGTAAAAGACAGGCATGAGAATAAGAACGACCATCTTTATATGCCGGAAAATCCAGCGCAATCATTGAAAAGTGTTCCAGATCATCAAGTAGACTTTCTGTTTCAATCGCGCCATCAATCCAGACAGCATGTTCCGAATTACGTTTCAATAATTCATCACGGCTTGCTTGCCAATCGATAAATGGCAAAATAATTTTTCCTTCAGGTATTGATTCTGAACAATCGAGTTCACGCACCAACTGCCAATCATCATTGATAACTGCTTTATCTTTAATTACTCGCATAAACTCTTTCCTTAAAAGGTGTTATACCAACACGGCGATATGTTTCAAGAAACTGTTCTTCTTCCTGACGATGCTCGACATAAACATCAAGTAATTTACCTATGACATCAGCAACTTTTTCTTGAGCAATACCAGGGCCTAGGCGATCACCTAATGTAGCATCATTTTCTGCTGAACCACCGAGTGTTAATTGATAAAACTCAACCCCTTTTTTATCAACACCTAAAATTCCAATATGCCCGACATGATGATGCCCACAAGCATTCATACATCCCGACATCTTGATTTTTATATCACCAATATCATGCAGATAATCCATGTCATTAAACTTATCATTGATTTGCTTTGCAATCGGTATTGAACCAGCGTTCGCCAATGCACAAAAATCCAGCCCCGGACAACAAATCAAGTCAGTTAACAAACCTATATTAGGTGTCGCCAGATTTTTCTCTGCCAGCTTTTCCCAAAGAGAAAGTAGATGCGCCTGTTTAACATTAGGCAGCACCAGATTTTGATCATGAGTAACAACAATTTCACCATAACTATATTGATCTGCCAAATCAGCAAGATGATCCATTTGTTCATCAGTGACATCACCTGGTGCAATATCAGGCGCTTTTAATGAAACAACGACTGCTTTGTAACCAGCCACTTTATGTGGAAATAAATTTCTTTTTGCCCAATTAGAAAATGCTTTATTAGATTCCTGCGCAGCTTCAAAACTACTATCGTCTGCGGCATTTTCATCATAATCAGGTGAAGTAAAATAGGCTTTTACGCGATCGATTTCTTTTTGATCGAGTTTCATCACGCCATCTTTAATGTGTGACCACTCTTCTTCAACTTGTCGAGCGAACTCCTCTTTGCCAAGTTCATTAACTAATATTTTAATACGCGCTTTATATATATTATCTCTACGACCAAAACGGTTATAGACGCGTAAGACTGCTTCCAGATATGAGAGTAAATCCTGTTTTTGCAAAAATGGTTTTATACTAGGACCAATGAATGGAGTACGACCTAATCCGCCACCAACGATGACATTGAAACCAACTTCACCCTCATCATTTTTTACAAGATAAAGACCAATATCGTGAACTCGTACTGCAGCACGATCATGAGCAGCACCGGATACAGCAATCTTGAATTTTCTTGGTAAATATGAAAACTCGGGATGGAAGGTTGACCACTGACGAATAATTTCACAATAGGGTCTTGGATCTTCAAGCTCATCTTCCGCTATACCGGCAAATTGATCTGAAGTCGTGTTACGAATATCGTTGCCACTGGTCTGGATTGAATGCATCTCAACACTAGCAAGATCCGCTAGAAGATCCGGTACTGTCTCAAGTGCAAGCCAGTTATATTGGATGTTCTGTCGAGTACTGAAATGGGCATAACTCTTATCATATTTTCTGGAGATATGCGCCAGCATTCTTAATTGCTTACTTGAAAGCAGACCATAAGGTATAGCCACTCTCAACATAGGTGCATGGCGCTGAACATAAAGACCGTTCATTAAACGTAAAGGTCTAAATTCTTCCTCACTCAATTTTCCGGCAAGAAAGCGTTCCGTCTGACCACGAAACTGATTTACTCGCTCATCAACTATTGTCTGGTCGTAATTATCGTACTTATACATATTTTATCTAGTGAGAGTCCTGCATGTTAGCGGATGCGAAAGATATCAGTTCATAGCGGGATGAGAAAGTAATAAATTTTACTATATTTATTCGTCTTAGTTATTAAAAAAGCAATTTATGTCAAAAAATGGAATAAATACGAGAGAATAAATAACAATGACCCAAACAGAATTCTTGGGCAGGAAAACAACAACTTAAAAATTAAGCGAACTGATATCTCGCGAGCAATGTTCTGCCCTTGCGAGTTAGATAACCTTCTTGATCGACAAAGCCCCTGATTTTCGCCATTTTAAATAAGCTTTCGGGCTGGTGCTTTGGTAAATACACCAATCCGTCCCCATAGCGATACTCAAGTACTTTAACAATATCTGATTCCATATCACGTTCCAGATTTGATGTTAAAGCATTCAACACATTTATCCTTCCTCTAGTTAATTAAATACAATATTTATATAAACTATTTCTTTATAAATATTAAGTAGTTATATAGTTTATATATTGTAATATGTCAAATAAATGTCCTAACTTATTAGAAAATTGTGGTTTATTTGATGATTTTTACCAAAAATGGATAAAAATCTATCCAAAACAAGCATTTAGTAAAATATCAAGGATACCTCTATTAATTAGAATTTTTTTGTGAGTGCAAGGAAGCACCGCGCGCAGAACCGGAATGTATATCTAATACATGAGGATTCGAGCACGGAGCTGACGCCGCAATCGCGGAAAAAGACAATTAATAGAGGTGTCCTTAAGGGATATGCTGTTTAGCGAGATAATCGTGCGTACGCATTTCCTCTAAACGACTTATTGTGCGTTTAAAGACTTCAGCTAATCGACTTCCTGTATAGAGTCCATCGGGAATCGAAGCTGCGGTAATAATTAATTTAACGTTACGGTCATAGAATTCATCAACCAATATTATAAAGCGTTTAGCCACATCGTTGTCGTGATCATCCATAACGGGAATATTGGCAAGTAATACAGTCTGATACTGCCGGGCAATTTCAATATAATCTGCCACACCTCGTGGCCCGTCACACAGCGCTTTAAATTCAAACCAGACAACACCATCACCACAACGAACTGTCTGAATTGAACGTCCTTCAATTTCAAGTACCGTTTCCTTACTGCCTTCATCAGGACAAATATGAATAAAATCATCTTCAAGCATGATATTAGCGTGCTCATCTAAAGGTGCATGATATATTTCCGCATGATCAAGAAATTGCAGACGGTAATCAATGCCAGAATCAACATTAACCGCCTCTGTGTGTTTCTTCAATAATTCAATTGCAGGTAAAAATTGTTCTCTCTGTAAACCGCCTTGGTAAAGCTGATCAGGATGTTGGTTAGAGGTAGCAACGAGTACAACGCCACGTTCAAACAGAGCCTCGAGTAAACCGGCGAGTAACATTGCATCGGTAATATCTGAAACATGAAATTCATCAAAACAAATCACTCGCGTCTTTTCAGAAAATCGTTGCGCTATAATTTTCAAAGGACTTTCTATATTCTCAAGCAACTTAAGTTCTTTATGAATATTTTGCATAAAACGATGAAAGTGAATCCGACATTTGTTTTCAAAAGGCAAACACTCATAAAAACAATCCACCAGATAAGTTTTACCACGACCGACACCGCCCCAAAAATACAAGCCTCTGATTTGTTTCTCGTTTTCTGCTTTTAATAAAGACTTAATTTTTCTTAACAACACATTTTCTTTATCTGCTTGCTCAATTAATTTTTCAAATAATTCTTGCAACTGCATCACTGCCGCTTTTTGAGCAGAATCAGCATTGAACTCTTCATGAAGAAGGTCATTAGTATATTTGTCTAATGGAGTCTGCATTTTATTTCAGGAACCTCTGATTAAGTCTGGGTCGAATAGATTGCTGGTT
>CAYTIZ010000026.1:0-14442 GCA_964437885.1 uncultured Enterobacteriaceae bacterium | reverse complement strand
TTTTTTCGATGATCAGACTTAAGTCATTGCCCCCGCACCAGCCGGCGCGATTCACAACTTCTTGTATTACAGTATTGAGATTGTCGTTGGTACAAGTCCCCCCTGATTCACAACTCGTGATAGGAGTATTTGCTGTTGTTGATGGAAATGCCCAGGTCAATTTCTTGGTTGTCATGGTACGGCCTGAGATATTGCTGGCCGCAGTAGTAAAGGTGGTCGAGTCATCAGCCGCCTCAGCATATATATTGACTTCAGCAGCTCTTGTATCGGTGCTGGTTGGCGTGAGTATAAGCTTGGCGCTGGTTACAGTTGCTCCCTGCGGGATTTGCACATTGGTGAAACGCAATCCTATTTTCTGGGTATCATCACCAGTAGCAGTAGGGATAAAGTTTAGTACCAATTCTGGTGCTTTGGCTGGGTCGCCATCAAAGCTCTGGAATTGTCCAGATGTGGGTGTGCCGGCGCTGTCTGAGAGGATGGTTAAGCCATTGGCTGGAACCCAGGTACAAGGTCCAGGCGTACACCCACGGTTCACAACCTCCTGTACGACGGCAGTGATGTCCAGTTCTTCTGGATTGGTGCCAGCAAAATTCCAGTCTTTGAATGCTGTTGTTTTGGGTCTTGTCGATAAGTCATTTGCTACAGCATTGAAGGTTGTGGCGTTATCAGTATCCTCAGCGTAGATTTTTGTTATGCCGGGAGTCCCACCTTTAGGTACCAGCCTTAATTTGGCACTGGTGATCACATCGCCTGCAGACGGAAGAGAATTTGCACCACCAGCACTCAGAAATCGAGCTGCATCAAGTGCCCCATCGGTGAAAAAGGTAGTAAGGGTTGTGCTAACGGTAGTTCCAAATTGATCGGCATCATCCGAACTGTTAACAACCCTGCGCGTGTATGAACCACCGCCACTCTGTATTTCAGATATATCTAACACCGTGTCTGATAAAGTCATTGCATTCAAAGCTACACCACCGGTACAACCACCTGCCTGAACACATTGCTCGGCATCATCGCTGCCAGTGGCGATGATGTAGTTGTAGGTTGGGTTTAAATCGTTAGGCTCTGAAACAGTGAGTGCATTTGCATCATCAATGTACTTAATAGGGTAGACGATGGCGCCGCCATTTTTATAGGTAAAACGCATTAGTCCGACATTGACATCTTCCATACCATTGATGATGTCAACCATGGCCTCTTTCATTAACTGAATTCGTGATTTACCACCTGTACCGGCGACAGTTGCAGACATACTGCCGGAGGTATCCAGAATTAACAGGATATTCGGTCGCACGAGTGCAGTATTACCGGTTGAACTACCAGAACTGAAAAAGATTTCAGTATCATCAGCGTAGGCAGAACCACTGCCGACAGTTAATGAAAAACAGGTAATAAAATAAAACAGGCTTTTATTAAAATAATTAATCATAAGCTTTCTCTCGTGTGTTAATTAATGTTTGGATCAAATTTGTTAACAATCGGCTATACACCCAAATGTGGGCGTTCCAATACTTTCTTTTGTTCTTCGGTCAAAGGCGGAGTGGCTGATTTTTGGCAACTCGCAATGGCAGCTGTATCCAGATCCCACTTATTACGACATTGCTCAACACCCGAAACGGGATAAATACAGACTTGTACTATTTTAGCTTTGGTTGCTTTTGCGTTGATGCGCGCACGCCGGACATCATCAGATACTTCAGGTATAGCGTTTGAATCAAAAGCAAAGACGACTTTTACTGAGCCCATCGTATTATCAGGGCAGGTAATAGCGTAATAACGCTCATTACCATCAAGCCCTCGATCTATTAATCGTAGTGGTTCCGCTGCATTTAGACTAAAACTTATTCCGCCAAGTAGCAGGAATGTGTATAGGTTAGTTTGTAAATTCATATGAAATCTCCTGAAATATTTTTTCTATATTCGTTTGGCTTATGTGCCTTTGCCTACTTGATAAGCACCTGCATGGAGTGATGATGACGCGCCGCTATTTGTTGACCCAGTAGCAGAAAGGTCAAAATAATAAAAAGCAAAAGTGCTGTCCCAACCTGAACCACGTGGTGCTGAAACCTGTTGAAGAAAAACAGCGTTGTATTCGGTACTAGCAGAATAGGCACTGGAATCAGAAGAGTCACCACCGACAGTCGTGTCTGACTTAAAATAGGTATCACTACTAGTACCATCAAGCGCCTTCGTATTGGTTGTATTGAATGCATCCTCATCACTAAACACCAATTCCAGACCGCTCGAGGCTGCCTGAAATGCACGATTAATCTCTTGTGAGTTGGCAGCCATGCGCTCTTCCATGGTTGTTGTTGTCATGGAAGACAATCCGAGCATGGTTAGAATAACTAACATAATAAGTGCAGTAATCAGTACGGCACCGCTCTGGTTTTTGATGTTAATGTGATTAAATGATTTCATCATATTTATCTCGATTAGTTACTTCTGTTACGAATCTGTACCGTATTGGAGACAATTCTTCTTCGGCGATGGTCGTCAACCGGGTCATAGGCTGCAGAATTAAGTAAGGTGTAGGTGTTTTCATTTAAAGGACTGTTAAAATCTTGTCGTATTGTTTGAAATAATAGCGCGATCTGTACACTGACTACGTTGTCCCAACCTCCAGCGCCGGCAACCCCCGCAGCATTGATATAACTATCGGCTACCGTATCTGAAGTGTTATCTACACCGTAAAGAATTTCCATTCTTTCAACACCTTCAATGAGTTCAGTACCTGTTGCTTCCGTATTTTCTTGTCGATACAGACCTGATACCCCATCTCCGTCAAGATCAGCGACGTAATAACGACGAGAGACCAGGAGTAGAAATTGCGCATCGTCACCATAGGTTTTAGATAATGCTTGAGTTGAGTTTCCGGGTGTCCCTGTACCGGCATTATGGGTGACATTACTTAGGTCTGCGTTCAGGTTAGTAATTTGAAAGATATCGGCATCAGAACAATCAGTCATCGCGACGATATCTCCAATAGCAAGTACAGTGTTAGCGTTAACTTTTGTTACAGCCGCAGTTGGAGGCAGATAGGGATTATCAATAGTAATGCCAGAGGGTTTTAAATAACGGATAGTGATGGCATCAGTGTTGGCTTTAATGGTGCCGACCTGGTCGTTACTGTTGCTGGGTTGCCAATTTGCCGCACTTTCAGAACCCTCTATCATATTTGAAAAGCTGTACAAATTATCATCGTTAGCTGAATTAGTAACATTATTATTAACGCTTGTAATACTATCTGCACAACCTGCATAGCCGGCCATACGGATATCTCTAATGAGTATTTCAATAGCAAATCGGGCATTTTCCTGCAATCGACCCATAGAATTTATTTCTCTATAGATACGTTTGTTATTGGAAAATAAAGTAACTGCCCCCAACATCAGCAACATTCCGATTGTCATGGCAATCAAAAGTTCTATTAGAGACATCCCCTTGCTTTGGCTAAATCGAAAGTATTTTAGTTTCATGGCTGAAATGTATAGTTGATTGTATGTGTAGCGCCTTCACGGTCTGTCCAGGCGAGTGCGACAGTATATAAACTGCCAAATGTTGTAATATTAGCAGTGCTTCCGGGGGGTATTGCCGCGTCTACACGTCTGTGCCAACATCCCAAATCATTAACAGCTGTCGATGCAGTTGCGTAACTACAAGCAGCCGCTGTTGTTGGAACAGCTACTATGTAGTTGCCGACATAACTAGCTGCATTGCTTCTATTAGACCGCATCAATTCAGCAATATCATAAGAAAGAAAATTAATTTGACTACGCAAAAAGGAGTCATGGCTGTATCTCAGACCTTTGAATTGAAGGGCAGCAATGCCTAAAACACCAATTGCCAGTATTAATAGTGCAATCAGCACTTCAATTAATGAAAATCCGCGAATAAACTTTTTGCCAAAACGTTTGTTTAGGCTTGATGGATGTGTTGTTTTTGCAGTGAATTTAGACATTTTAGCTGCATCCCCCATAACGTGTTTCTGTATTGGGTCTACCAACAGCATTTATTGAGATTTGTCTTCCCGTTTCACCGGTTCTATCATCACAAACATCGAATGTGCCCGCAGCGTCTATGAATCCATCAGACCCATAAACAAATACGGTGTCATTACCTGTTTCATTCATAGTTGTGTTTGTGCATGAAAGCGTCACAACGCGGAATGTTGCGGCTGCATCAAGGGTACCATCACCATCGAAGTCTTCCCCTGTGTCAAGAACTCCATCGTTATCACTGTCTTCATTAATAGTCACCGTCCAGCCATTTCCCCATTCGTTTGTATTATCACCGGCATTACTTGCTGTAATAGTTAATGTTGTACTCCGTTTTACCGCCTCACTTCGTGCTTGTTGGAAGCTGCTTACCAATAAATTAGTGCCTGTTGTCAAACAATTATCTTTAGTCAGGTTTCGAAAACTTGGAATACCTACAGCAACTAATATTCCTGCAATAGCGACAACTATCATTAATTCCATGATGGTAAAGCCAGAAATCTTGTTGATTTTGTTCATTATTTAGTCCGCGCGATTAAACAATTGATAATTACAATGTTAGTTATAGCAAATAATAATTATTTTTTAAGTGAATATAGATAAACGGTAGTATTTATTCGATGAATGGTAGAATGATTAAAAAAAGTGTGAACTGTTTAACATTATTGATATGAGTAAATTTGATTATATTATTGTGGGTGGCGGCATTATCGGGATGACAACCGCCCGTGAATTATCAATGCGAGGAGCAAGTGTTGCCTTATTTGATAAAGGTGAATTAGGTAAAGAGTCAAGTTGGGCTGCCGGTGGAATATTGTCCGCAATGCGGCCTTGGGCCGAGCATCCTGCTTCGGCTGAACTTTCTGAGCATGGGAAAGCTCTTTATCCAGAATATGTAGCTTCGTTAACAGAAGAAACCAATATTGATCCAGAATACATCCGATCCGGTTTGATCATCATTGATGAGGAGCATGTTGCCAAATTGACTGAATGGGCGCGCTGTAAATGTATTAAAATAGTCGAAGAGTTTCAAAGTAGTCTTGCCCATATTAACTATCCGGAATATTCGATTTTACTGCCCGAAATATCTCAAATTAGAACGTCTAGATTATTAAAGGCTTTGCATAAAAGTTTAACGCAATTAAATGTTTCACTATTTGAAAATACCGAAATTACTAATTTGGTAACAAATAATAATCAATTTGAGCATGTTGAATTTAATGGTAATAAGGCGACAGCGGGCGCTGTCATTATTACTGCTGGGGCATGGAGTAAAACCTTACTGGCTAAAATTGCTTGTGAAATCAATATTAAACCAATACGTGGTCAGATGATCTGTGTCAAAACAAGTAATCAAATACTGGATAAGATGATTTTAGATGGTGGTCATTATTTAATTCCAAGAAAGGACGGTCATATTCTTATCGGCAGCACAATGGAAGAGGTTGGCTTTGTTAATGAGACGACTGCCAGTGCCAGGAAAGAATTAATGGATTGGGCAACTTCTTTAATGCCTGATATAAGAACGGCGGCAGTTATTAAGCAGTGGGCAGGATTACGACCCTCAAATGCTCAGGGAAAACCGATAATTACGCAAGTAGCGGACTTTAAGAATATCTATCTGAATACAGGACACTTTAGAAAAGGGATATTACAAGCACCCGTTTCGGCAAAGTTGCTGGTTGACACGTTGTCCGGAAATTCATCATTCATGGATATTGATAGGTTTAGTATTGAGAATAAGACGAATTCAGCTGAATTTGCCTAATTGATGTTAATTAGTCTGTATGGTTCGACTACAAGTTGAATATATTGAGGAACTATTTGATATTGATGTACTATACGCGTCAAAATTTAAACTGATTTTTTTAAAAGATTTTCCCAAATATTGCCGGAATAGCTCAGTTGGTAGAGCAATGCATTCGTAACGCATAGGTCGGAGGTTCGATCCCTCTTTCCGGCACCAATAATTCAATCGATTTTAGAAGATGCTAGCCGGCGAATGCGGTAGTAGCCGGTTGCTGATAATGGTTTATCATATATAGAAACATCTCCATCCGGCCACTGTATTTCTACTTTGTCTATCATAGTGTGTTGATCTAGTCCGAAATGAACTACAGGATTATCGAATGACATGAATCCGCCACTTAGTTTGTTTTCTTTTCTTTGCTGTAATTTTTTTTGCCCACCATATCGAATGGTAATTTTGGCACCGATGCTAAATGAATTACCTCGTTCATCAATGAGTGAAAATATGATGGAGTTCTTTTTATTGAGTTGGTTCAGGAAAATTCTTGGCGGAACCAGTACGCCTGTGGCAATGATATCCAGATCACCATCAAGATCGATATCGAGATAAGTATAGCTAGGTGTATTGATCGCATCATTCAGTCCCCATTCTGATTGAAGCTGTTCAAAGCCTTGTCCGTTTATATTATGAAATAGAATATTTTCTTGTATCTCATAAAAGCTATCACCAAAGTGAAATCCATTGCCGACATAAATATCCTGCCAACCATCGTTGTCAAGATCGGCGGCTTTGGCATTCCAACTCCAATAACTCGACGTCACACCAAATTCTTCAGCGCTTTCTATAAAGTGGTCACCATTACGCATGAGTAGTGTATTGCGTTGAGTCTGCGGTAAAAACGATTTTTGATCTATCGATTCCTCGACTGGAACAGGTAAGGCCAGATACTGACATAGAGAAAAAGTTGCTGCACTTTTATCCGGCAAAGCATCGCAGAATTTGGAACTCTTTAGCTCTTTGGCTGCTTTAATTGAAAATGCAATGAAGCACTCCTGACGCTCAAGTGCACTACTCCATTGCTTGCAGGTTGTTGCGCTGCCTTCCTGGAAATTTTGATAAGCTGAAAGAATGTTGTTGCAACGATTGCGAATATCAGATTCCTGAATGAGAGAGCAATAATCCTTGCGACTGCTTCTCGTAAAAGTCATATCTGTTCCGAATATATCTGGCTCGAGATCGTTATTAAAGTCTGCCGCATCGAGACTCATTGTGAACATTGTTGTAAGTGGGACTAAACCGCTATTGGCTGGAATCAATTCGAACTTACCCTGTCCCTGATTCAGGTAATACATATCCGGGACAAGTCGATCATTACCAATCAATAAATCAGTAAGATGATCTCCATTAATATCAGCGAGTAGAACAGAATTAGTTTCGCCTTTGACCTCATCTATCTTTTCTGTTCGGTATGAATCACCATCACGATACAGTATGAGGTTAGCAGAAGCCTCGGTTGCGAAAAGCTTTTCAACACCGCTGCTCCAGTTGCCGAGAACAATATCCAGTTCTCCGTCCTGATTGAGATCGCCAAATCCTGCAGATATGCTCAGGCGGTGATCACCGTCGAGTGTCTGAAGTTCCGCTCGTTCAAAATTGCCATCCACGTTGATGAGCAGATAATTCTTACCGCTGTAGGATGAGGCAAAAAGATCTTGTAAGCCATCATTATTAGCATCGACAAACGCGACTAGAAACAGATTAGCACTTTGCATGTCACCCTGATTCACAGGTACAAGCTCGAAACGTCCACCGATATTTTGATAGATCAAGACACCACGTTCAGTTGCCAACGCGATATCTGGCCAAAGATCATTATTGAAATCACCAGAGGCGATGCCTTTTCCTATGATAAAAGGCTCAAAAAAATCAGTCATGTGAAACTCCCAACTTCGGCTAATACCTAACTCCCGAGCAGAGAGCTTTCGAAATAGTTTTGAGCCAGTCGAGCTTTGTTTTGTATACGGAGTGAAAGTTATTTCTATTTGTTTATTTGTAAAAATTTTGTTCCATTCTTTTTGCGAGACTATAGGCAATTGATTAAATGTTGTGTTGACTTGTTTCTGAGTGATTGGCGTCTTTTCGATCATATAGTCGGACGTTAGCAATGTTTGTTTGATTAATAGATTTCTTATTTGTTTATCAGCAATCCTGAGCAGGCAGATACTCCTAATATCTTTGAATTCCAGTTTCCAACAAAGGTCCAGTGAATTTTCTTTTCTAGCCTGCCATGCTGTCGTAAGACTTTTGCATCGTTCTGTTAATGTCGGGGATTGTAATTCCACACAGCCACTGGGATCGTCGTGTCTACCAATCATGGCAGACGCGACGGTATAACGACAATGCTCTCGGGCTCCCTTAATTTCAATTTCATTGCAGCCGTCGATGTACATTGAATCGGTAAATCTATAAATTGCTGCGTTGATATGGCAATCTCGAAATTCACTTCCACTTAAGCCTTTGCAAGCCGAGCCATCTGGATTGAAAAGTAAGTTTGTATTTAGATACTCATTTCTGCAGGCATCGATAGTTTCAGAACGTGACAATTTGTTGCAGACTCCAATATCGTGTTCTTTTATCGCAGATTGGACTATTACATAGTAGATACAATGAAAGCGTGAATTCGTTGTTGATAACTCCATGCAAAGATTTTCATTCCTGTCTGCAAGTGCTTTTTCTTTTGTTATAAATGAATTTACTTTATCTTTGCAATCATCTTGCTCAAGGCCATTATGACTAGTAGCACACATTGTCTCGTAGGTAACGACGTCGTTAAATTGCTCAATGTGTTGTTCAAAGCATATTGACTGGAGTTGCTTAGGTAAGCTCTCGCAGATATTGATAGCTTCTTTATATATGCTCTCACCACTTTGAGAGAGACCTTTTGTTATTACAATCTGTTCGCTATGTGATTTGAATTCAAAATAGATTTGCGAGGCGAGCCCAAGACTGCAGGAAAGAACAATGACCATAGCTGTAATAGCTAAACTTAATCGAACTGAAATGTATCGTGCAATTAAGAAGGCGGGATAAATGCTATAAATTCCCAGACCAAATAACAGTACCGTAGCGAGTCCCTTATCAATACCATTAGCAAGTAAAGCCATAACGATAATAACGTCAAAAGCGATGGGTACAGGCAATATCGTTGCTACCAGCGCACATAATATAAAAATTAACAAACTAGCATCTGTGTTTGAAAAAATATCGAATGGTGTAAGCTCTAGAACAAGAGCGCCGAGAAAACCGGCAAGTAACATTAATGGTAATGCAAATTTAACAATGTAAAAAAGATGTTTTACAAAGCTGTATGCAGTTGCAAGGAGAGCATCAAGATAGTTTTCATCAATATTGAGAGGCGCTTGTATTGAACAACTAGCTAACTCGGAAGCAAAATGACTTGTTGGTATGGTAGAAGTTATTTTTGGATCAGTACTATTTGAAAATCGTCTTACAAGAAAGGGAATAGTTGTTAAAAGTATTATCACTCCAAAAAGTTTGATAAGTGCCATTTCCCAAGGCAAAAGTGTGAAGGCCATTGTCAGTACTATCACGTTTAATGTTGGGGAAGAAAAAAGACTCGCCAAAGCAGTTTCGAGGCGTGCACCTGCAGAATAAATACCAAAGGCAATGGGTGTTGCACAGTTAACGCATACACCCAGAGGTGCGCCAAACAAAATGCCAGAGAGTGTATTAAGCCAGGGTTGTTTGAATGATCTAGATTTAATAGTACTAAGAACTGTTAAAATCGCGGCAGCAAATAGCAAACCGAAGAGCATGCCTATTAAGTTAGTGTATGCCCAGTTGATACTCGATCTGACAACTCGTTCTAGCAGTACTTGATCCTGAGTTACTGGCAGGACTATTTCGAATGCAAGTTCACCAAAATTAGTGCGCAGTCCCATCTGTGCTTTTTCATTTAGCGCCGGAATTCGGGATTGGCTCCAGAATACAACCGCTATTATGATGGTAAACATCAGTGCAGCGAAGGTGCGTTTATTTCGAGCTAATAGAGACATTCTTAAGCTAGTAGCAATAGTATAAGTTAAACTTAACTATCATATACATTAACCAGTAATAGTATTTAGTGCCGTAGTAGTTGTCTTTATAATACCAATTTATTTAGTTTTGTTTTAAATATTATGGTGTCGAAAAAGAAAACAAAGAAAAACGCCATTTCTAAAAAGAAAGCCGCGAAAAAAAGCGTAACTAAAAAGAAAGTTACTAAAAAGAAAAGCACAAAAAAATATCACTGCTGTCCCGTTAACTGGAAGATACACCGTTTGAAAGCCATATGAAGCAAAGCTTTGAGGGAAACACAAGGTGTAGGGACATGAAATGGCAAGTCGAAAACTCTTGGTTTACTAATTTGTGCATTGCCCAATGACCTGTCGAATAAACAAGCACTTAGAACGATGAGTATCAGTCTTTGCTTTAAGCATGATAGGTTATTTCAAAGTTAACGGGGCGGCGGCAGTGAAAAAATATCTAAAAAAAGAATACAATGAAGAAGAGCATGGCTAAAAAGAAATTAGTAAAAAAATCTGAATCTGAAAAGAAAATCATAAGAAAAGGCTCTGCTATAATAACAATAGGCGGGATAATCAGAATAAAGCTTCGTTAGATCCAGAATTAAAAAAAAGCGAACCCACATCTGGATTCGCCTTTTTAAGCATGATTTTGGTTAACGACTAGAACGTAGCAGTTATACCAACAAATCCATTTATGGGAGCACCAGAACCTAGAAATGTCGTATTAGAGAATGCTGGCGTTGCACCTGAACCATCGAAGATTTCATCGGCTTCACCGAGTAGACCGAAGGTTTCGTAATCGGTATCAAATACGTTGTTGAGGCGTGCAAACAGGGAGAAGGTTTTGTCGAGTTTGTAGGTGCTATTTAAATTAACAATGGCATAACCATCAACTGGGCCTAGTTCATTGCTTTCATCGCCGCGAAGAACCTGTGTGGAGTTATAAATCATGTTGGCGCCAACAGAAAATTTCTTGTTGAAAGAATACAGCCCACCTAATTTAAATGTATGTTCAGGTATGCCAGGAATACTGTCACCTGATTCAACTTGAATTTTACCATTCGCATCAGCATTTGGATGGTTTGCGCTATTTGTCGTAAACGCATCCTGAAAGGTGGCTTCAACAAAACTGTAATTCATGTACCAGTTTAATCTTTTCTTTAAAACACCTGATAGGCCTAATTCAGTCCCGAGTCGTCTAGTGTCTCCAATATTGCTAAAGAAACCGGTGTTTGCTGTCGCCCCGCCCGTTGTTCCAAAGATAATGTCGTCACTGTTAATACTATGAAAAGCGCTAAGGCTATATCCAATGCCATTTTTAAAAGTACCTCTGAAACCACCGTCAAAGCTCTTCGCCACTACTTGTTCTAATGGTGGGTCAGCAAGAAAGGCATTAGGTAAATTACAGGGGGCATCTTCACGGGCACATAATAATTCAATCGGAGTAGGGGCACGCGATGATTCACTATAACTACCAAATACACCGTTGTTCTTATTAAAGTTATAGGTGACGCCGAATGCGGGGTTAATACGCTGGAAATCATGTTCACCGTTTAACGCATCTGGATCATCTGGATCAACAAGGTTAGATTGACTGCTTCTATCTCCAAGTACGATATGTGTATTGTTATATCGAACAGATGCGGTGATAGCCAATTTTTCAGTCACAGAAAAGGTATTTGTAGCAAAGAGAGACCAAGTACGATTATGAGCTTTGATATTTGTACCTTCCTCAGGAATAAATAGCCCGGTGTCAACAGTAGAACGATCTGCATTTGCTAATGTACAGTCGGTTGAATTAAATGCACATCCTAACGAGGCAACTTCAACAACAGAAAAGAAATCAATAAGCCCTTGTTGATAGGCGCTTCCGAAAATAAATTGGTTTTGTCGTCCAAATAAATCTCCTAAAAATGTTGATTGGATATTAGCACCAAATCCTTCTTGTTCTCGTTTGCTGATATTGTTAATTGCATTGCGTGCTGTACCGTTAGCATTAGTAGCAGAAACATTAGCACCGTTTTGGTCAGTGATATTGGCTCCATCTTCTTGAAGAAAACCACCTACAGCATCATATTCAGAACCATCACCATTAAAGCTATCTGTTTCATTCTTTCGATAAAATGCATTACCACTCAATTGAATGTCATCACTTAGCCAATGAGTTCCTTCCAAATTAATCATTGTCATTTTATTTTCTGTTTGATCGGGTGACGTGAAAACAGCTGCACGATCTAATTCAAGCAATTCTGCAGGAGAAGACCCATTACCTATCAGATCAGTGTCAGCAAGGTTAACAGTAAGATCGGCCGTTGTATTTGTATTACGATAGCTTAATGCACCGAACAGATTTAAAGCATCAGAAGGAGAAGCATCGCGCCAACCATCTTCGTTAAAGTAATTCGCGGTAACAAAGTAGCCCCATGTCCCATTATTACCGCCACTTTCAATCGTACTAACAACACGTTCAAAGGAGCCGCCATAAGTTTCCAGACTATGACCCTCATGAGTGAAACCATTCTTAGTGGTAATGGATAATGAACCGCCGAGTGCATTTAAACCAAATACCGGGTTAGAACCACCGATAAGATTGATACTGCCGATGGAAGATTCAGGAACAAGATCCCAGTTCATAGAATCACCGAATGGTTCATTAATACGAACGCCATTTTGATATACAGCTAAACCTTGAGGTAAGCCTAAAAGGGGAGAAAGTGTGTACCCACGATATTGTACATCGGCTTGTAAAGGATTATTTTGAGCATCGTTTATGGTGACACTGCCTAAATTTCGATTCATAAAATCTATTAAACCTAGCGTTTGGCTTTGTTCTAAATCATCACTAGATGCAGACTGCACACTGTAAGGAATTAATTCCTCTGGTAGTCCTACGCCATGCGTCGGTGTGATTCCGATAACCTCAATGGCTTTATTTTCATGGACTTCTTCTGCAAAAAGATTGTGTGATACGGAAAGCGCAAGAAAAGAAACCGAGTAAGCTGCAATACGACGTGCAAACATAAATATTTACCTCCAGAGCAATATATTTTTTTATTAGTTTTAGCGGGAGCGCAGATTAACTTTATATGAGCATGAATAAAAGAGAGTTTTTATTAAAAAACACGGGAAAAATTCCTGAATTTCCTTTTCTAAAATATATTATATTATATATGTTCTTCGAGTATATCCCGTTCTTCTTCACTGATATTTACATTTTGTAGGCGGTTTTTAACCATGTCTTTACTGATGTGTCCCGCTTCAATCAAATCAGATTTTTCTTCTGGAGAAAGCGTATCCATAAAAAATAAATTGCTGGGAGGATGGTAGCCCGCCTCAATAATGACATTTGCTTCATTTGCCATTAGTCGGTATTTGCCAATATTTTTGTTAAGTCGATCGTCAGCAAATTTCTTGTCTGCTATACCAGAAGTGTATATCGAATGAATTTCCATTTTATAACTGATGATATGAGCTGGATCACCGGTTTTTTCAATATCGGCTTCTATATGCTCAAGCCGAGGACGCAATAATTCTCGCAGAGTATCCAGTACTTCCTGATCTTCGAGCCGTTCCGAATAAATATCGAGAATATTATCAATAGGTAACTGGGTATAGGTATCTGTTGTAAACAACTCATGCATCCGATATGTAAGCAGTTTGAAAGAACGAAATCCAAGTTGTTGCTGAATATCTGTCAGTTCACGTATATGTTTATTAAAACCTAGTGCACAAACCAACTGAGAGTGATTAAGCTCGAGTTGTGCCGCGACCATATTTATGCGCTTGATGAAATCGCTTTCTTCACCGGTACTGGTTTTGTAGAAAATTCGGACTAGCTCTTCATCCGGGGCGGTTAATATTTCAGTAAAACTTGGCATAATCGTTCAATTAATTCTCACGGTGTAATTTTAAGTGATCATATAGGATTTTCTTTTCAACATCTGAAATGTTTGGATCGATAATGCGGGTTTCAATTAAATTTCTTGGGATTAAACCTTTATTAAGCAACTTTCTTTTTTCCTGTGGCAATATGGTGTCACGAAAAAAAATATCTCCGGCTGGAATAAGCTTATTTTCAACGATCAGTGTCACTTCATTTAACAGAGCTCGAAAGCCACTATCGGATTGATTTAAACGTGTCTCCACAAAATCGATGCTGACTACTTCATCAGAATAAATTGCGCGCATTTCTTCTTTGTACTTATCTATAATAAGGGAGTTTACAGTTTCTTCTATCCTCTTTTCTATAGTCTTAAGTCGATTTAATAACAGATATTCCATTATTTGTTTATTTTCAATATCATTTTTAACAACAGAATAAATCGATAATATATTATCTAAAGTTAATAATTTATAGATATCGATGGTAAAAAAATCATTACGGGAATTCACCAGACCATCATGATTTTCAAAGCCAAGAATAGCGGGTATCTCAGGTAATTTTCTTACAGCTTTATTGAAGCCTATAGCACAAATTAGTTGTGCTTCGCGTAGTTTTAATTGAACAGCGATAGCTTCGGCTTTGTCTTCGTCGGCTTCTTCAGAAACGTTGAATCTATAAAGAAGCTGAAGAAGTTCTTCTTCGTTTGAATTTAGTATTTCCTTA
>CAYTIZ010000025.1:4208-14855 GCA_964437885.1 uncultured Enterobacteriaceae bacterium | reverse complement strand
TCTTTCATCCTGGTTTATTATTAATTCTATCAGGGTTACTGATTCCTTTTTTTCATGGAACAAGAAGAATGCTATTTGTTCTTTTGATTCCTTGTCTTGCATTAGCCAGTATCTGGAATATGTCATTTGGCAGCGATTGTTCTATTCAATACCTTGGTTATGAATTAATGCTAATTAATCTTGATGCATTAAGCCGACTGTTTGTTACCGTATTTGCCATTACTGTTTTTAGTGGTAGTTTATTTTGTTATAAACAAGCCAGTTCAAAAGAATTAGCCGCTGCCTTTGTTTATGCCGGCGGTGCGATGTCAGTGGTACTTGCTGGTGATCTAATTAGTCTATTTATTTTCTGGGAGTTAATGGCGCTGGCATCAACACTGCTTATTTGGTCGGCGCAGAATAAAAACTCAGGCCGAGCAGGAATGCGTTATATCATCATTCATTTATTAGGTGGTGTTATATTAATGTGTGGTATTACTGCGCATGTGCATGAAACAGGTTCGATACTGTTTACTGCAATGCAGCCGGATAGTATTGCAACATGGTTAATTCTCTGTGGATTTTTGTTAAATGCAGGTGCTCCGCCATTAACAGCATGGTTGGCAGATGCTTATCCTGAAGCATCATTTAGTGGAACCGTATTTTTGAGTGCCTTTACGACGAAAACAGCAGTTTATGTTTTACTGCGAGGTTTTCCGGGAACAGAGTTACTGTTGTATCTCGGTCTGTTTATGATCTTTTACGGTATTATTTATGCCTTACTTGAAAATGATATACGCCGTATTCTTGCGTACAGCATCATTAGTCAGGTTGGTTTCATGCTTTGTGGCATTGGTATCGGTACCGATATGGCATTAAATGGCGTAGCCGCACATGCTTTTACACACATTATATATAAGGCTTTATTATTAATGTCCGTGGGTTCGGTTTTATATATGACTGGCAAACGTAAATGTACTGATTTGGGTGGATTGATTCAGTCTATGCCGATAACTGCAACCTGCGGCATTATCGGTGCCCTGGCAATATCCTCATTTCCACTAACATCCGGTTTTGTTAGTAAATCCATGGTGACACAGGCTTCTGTTGATGAACATTTATTATGGGTGTGGCTATTATTACAGGCAGCATCTGCCAGTACGTTTTTATATGCCGGGATAAAGTTACCCTGGTTTGTTTTCTTTCAAAAGGATAGTGGTCTTCGACCAGATGATCCACCACTTAATATGCAAATAGGTATGATTTTCTTTGCCGTTATTTGTATCTTGTTGGGCGTCTTTCCAAATATATTATATTTTATGCTGCCTTATGAAGTGAACTATGCCCCATATACAGCGGTACATGTTGTGACACAATTACAATTACTCTTGTTTGCCGGTCTAGCTTTCTTTGTTATGTTGCCGTTGATGAAAAGTACGCTAACGATCAGTCTTGATTTTGACTGGCTTTATAGAAAACTTGTTCCAAAAATATCAAATCATGTATTTCATCATTTGACTCATTTACAAAAAGTGATAAATCAACGGTTTTCTAATTTAAAATTAGATCATTACCTTGATGGAAAATTGAATATTCAATCATCTCTTGCTATGGGTATGAGTATGATAATGCTGGTATTTGTTATTTCTTTATCTTATTTTTTATTTTAAAAAAATGCATTCTCCCTATTTGTGAGTAGGTTCTAACTCATTATTTTTCCTCTTTATTGATAATAGTTATCGTCAATTAAACCCTTTATAGTCATAGCTCACGGATGTGATTTGTAATTATAGTTAATTTTTTGATTACTATAAAATTGTATGGATGCGGTCACGGATGAATTCGCGCTAGGGATGGCGCACCTTCAAATTTTTACTAAGAATTTAATTCTTCGCAGTTTGTTGGAAACTGGAAAGACTGTCAGCTCTTGAAAAAAGTGTTTTACAGATAGTAATCAGGATACGGTGAATGCAGGGGCGAATATCTCTTCCTATCTTGAGGTTTGTATTCTGGTGACGGTTATTGAATATTCCAATTAGATATTCTGGTCTTTGTCTTTGGGGTCGCGTCTTGAAACTTGAATCAAGTTTTAATTTTATAACGTAGTACAAAAAAGCTTATGAGTAGTTCTCTTTATTAAACCAATCTATAGCATCTTTTAAGCCTTCAATACCAGGACGCGATTGGTATCCCAATTTTTCTTTTGCTTTATCACTGGAAAAGAACATCATTTTTTTTGACATTCTGACACTGTCGACAGTTGCTCTTGGTTCTTTATGAGTGATATCGGCTATGCGTTCCATGCACCAGGCAATAGGTAACACGAGGTTATGAGGTAATTTAATCGTTGGTGGTGACATATCCTGACTCAAACAGATATATTCGAGTATCGATGCCAATGTCATATTATCGCCACCGAGAATATAACGTTCTCCAATTTCACCTTTCTCCAGCGCCAGTAGATGTCCGTTTGCAACGTCATCAACGTGGACAATATTTAAACCGGTATCGACATAAGCAGGCATACGCTTTCGGATAGTATCGAGTACAATTTTTCCAGTAGGTGTAGGTTTAATGTCGCGTGGGCCGACAGGCGTAGAAGGATTAACAATTGTTACCGGAGAGGATTGTTCTTTTATAAGTTTGTTGACTTCTTCTTCGGCCAGAAATTTTGAACGTTTATAATGACCTGTCATATCTTCTAGTGATACCAGCGTTTTTTCATCAGAAACTGTTCCATCTTTATTGATACCTAATGTGGCAACGCTACTGGTATAAACAATCTTTTCAACATTGGCATCAGTTGCTGCCATGATTAGATTACGTGTTCCATCAATATTTATTTTATACATATTGTCTGGATCAGGTATCCATAAACGGTAGTCAGCGGCGAGATGAAATAATGTCTGACAGCCAATCACTGCACGTTTTAAAGATTCAAATTCTCTTAAATCACCTTCAATTATTTCAAGTTCCAGTCCTTCGAAGTTGCGTCTGTCCGAATCAGGTCTGACCAGTACGCGTACATCATGTCCCTTGTCCAATAATAATCGTACGACAGCAGAACCAACGAATCCATTTGCACCTGTGACTAATGTTTTCATAAGGCAGTCTGCTTGTTTAATGAGCTTTGCCAAATTAAAAAAGCAGGCAATATCATCATTGTTGATATCATCATTGAGGCAAGACCCAGAGTTAATAACAATCCCATGCTGGCAGTACCGGCATGGGAAGAAAAAGCGAGGTTGCCAACACTGCAAATGGTCGTTAATGAGCTGACAATGACGCCTCGAGAAGAACTGGTAGTGAAAATATTTTTATTTGAACCTTGTTCCTGGCGAAAACGATCGGCGATGTGTATGCCACTGTCTACACCGATACCAAGTAGTAAGGGTAACCCAATAATATTGGCGAAATTAAGTGGAATATTGAATATCAACATAAAGCCAAAAGTGAAGACCGAGCCTACAAGTACAGAGATAAGGATAATAGCGGCATCCATTTTTACTTTAATTAAAACCAGCAACAATAATGTAATGGCAATTAAGGCATAAGTAAATGCGCTTTTGAATGCTGTGATTACAGCAGCACCCGCTTCAATATTTATGATAGGAGAACCAATAACCGTGTTGTCATAGGCTTGTAATTGACTAACGAATCGTTCCATTGCTGCGTTATCATTTAAATCTTCTCGTGGAAAAATTTCTATTTTATAGTGTTTTATTTTAGAATTTTCATGGCTTACCCATCGATTATGAACTATCGCTGGAATATCTTTAAGTTCAACCTGTTCTGCATTTAAAGCATCGTTCAATGCATGTATTCTACCATCGAGATTAGATAACAATTGTTTTTCCACTGATGCCAAATTGTTGTTATCAGAAGAATTACTTAGAAGTGTGGTTAAATGTCTACTAAGTTTGTTAATTTCACTATCCAGCTCTGGATCAGAATCTGATTTATGAGCAGAGAAAGAATCCAGTTTCATTTTAAGTTTTTTTATTGCCTCTATTCTATCTATATCATTAATCTCTGTGTTTGATTCCTCTGTGGAGAGAACACCCATAAATAGATTCATTTCATCAATAATGAATAATTTATCATCCTGGTCCGTTGGTAAAAGATCTTCGTACCAGACAACCTTATCGACTAAATCAAGTTGTTCAATTTCTTTTATAGCCGCCACAGCATCACTTCGATTTTCCTTTAGTAAAATACTACTCCAGGGAGAGGAATCGCTGTCTTTTAATAGATCCCGGTATGTTTGCACGGATTCGTTTTCAGGATCTTGCAGATTAAGTGTGTTTATATCAAAAGTAACTCTGTAGAGTTGACTAATAAATCCAATCAAAATAACTAGTGTGAATAATAATATCTGTTTTGAATAGTTGTAGGGCAGGGTGGTTAAGAATGAGACTAAACGATAACAGCATTTATTCTGTTTCCCTGTTCTTGCTTGATAAGGTCTCAAGCTTAATAGGGCAGGTAATAAGGTAAGTGTAAAAAATACACTGATGAACATGCCACTACCGGCAATCCAGCCGAGTTCAGCGACGCCTTGATAGTCTGTAGGGATAAATGAATAAAAACCAATGGCCGTTGTGATGGCGCAAAGTATTAAGGAGCGAAAAATATGTGACATTGCTTGTTGTAATGCATTATCGCTTTTGCCAGATAGAAGAACTTGTTCACGATAACGCAGGGTTAAATGTATTGTAAAATCAATACCAAGTCCGATATATAACACGGCAAAGGCTACGGAGATAAGGTTCAGCTCACCTACTGTTGCCGCAGCAAAAGCAGTTGTCGCGATTAGACCGAAAAATAATGTAATTATCGATGTGATTACCAGCCAGATTGAGCCAAGGCCAATCAGTAAAATAATTGCGACCAGAATAAATGAGATGATGATGGCCTGAATATTCGCTTCTGAAACACTTTTTAATTCTTCATAGGATAGCGCTGTGCCACCGGTTAAACGTATGCGGACAGTATCATTATTTAGTTCCAGCAAGCTTATGATGGTTCTTATATGTTTAATAACATCTTCGCCGGGTAATAACTCTTCATCAGATTCCAGTGTCTGTAATACAATAAATTCTCGATAGACGGGCTTTAAATCCTTATCCGAACTCATTAAATGTTGCCAGGAGACATTGTATTTTTCATTTTCCAATGCACGATTGATCTCAAGTAACAATGGTTTTAACTCTATGTCTTCACCATCACTTTTGTACTGTAATGCGTCAGTCAGCATGGTAAATAAACCACGCATATTTTTATCTTGTAATAAGGTTCCCAGAAAAGGTTGTATGGTTGCTAACTGGTCTGCCAGGTCTTGTAATTCTTCATCATCAAAAAATAAAAAAGCAGATTGACGAAAATAGGGAAGTAAATTCGGGTAATAAATATCACTGATTAATCGAGGGTTTTCTTTTAATGCAGAATGTAATTTTATTGCTGTGTCAGTAGCTTGATCCGGCGTCTTCGATTCAATAACAATAAGAACGTTATCAGTAAATTGAGGAAACTGTTTTTCATATTCAATATCCAGCTTTCGCCATGCCAATTTTTCCGACAACATATCTGTTGTATCAGTAGTGATACCCAGATTATCTTTTATATAAAATATCGAGAAAATTGTAAGTGCGATAAAACCTATGATAAGAGCAATGCGATAACGTTCTATTAACTGCACCCAACTGATGATCATGCTATCTGTTTTCATAGTCTTTTCTTATTCTTCGCTATGTTCTTTTACATGAAACGTCATAAAGTTAAACGTGAAATGTGAAACGTAATTTGTATATAGTTAATTTTTCGACGTAGTATATAGAAAATGCTGTTTTTTTAAATCAGGTGCGATGTGTTTTAACGTCTTTAATGCCTGTTTATAGCATTTTGCCAATTTAATAAGGTCTTTTATTTGACTTGGATTCTTGAGGCATGACAAGAAAAAGGGAATAGGGTTAGGTTTCCCCAGTAAGTCAGTGTGGTTTAATACGGCTTTTGGAATACTTGTGCCGGCATCATCGGCAATGGCACGAACGACCAGGAAATCGATATTGTTTGTGGTAGCCAATTCAGCAATAGCTGCACTTTCCATATCAACAGCAATAGCACCACTTTTGAGTGACAGGTTCTTTTTATCCGAAATGCTGGCGCAAATACCACTGACCGAAGCGATGTCAGCGCTTAGTGTACTAAATGATGAATGTTGACACTGCATCTGTAGCTTATTAACCCAGTCTGGATGAGTTGGCCAGGATTTATCATTGCCTATGACGTTACGAGCCAGGAGTAAATCTCCTGGTTTTAATGTCATATCAATTGAGCCCGCTAGTCCCCAGCTGATTAATGCATCTACGCCTAATTCAATAAGTTGTTGGCTGCCACATTGTGCCGAGTCATAACCCATTCCTGACAGGCAAAGAAAGACATCTTCCAGGATTTCGACAGGGGAGCAAACATTCAGCTTTTTTTTAGTGAGGCAATTTGCCTCGGCCGGCAATGCCGCAATGATACCGAGTTTACTCAAAGTTTATTTTGAGGAACCTTGGGTTAGGTTTCTATAACGAGCCAAGGCCCAAAGTGGAAAATATTTTGTATAGCCATGATATTTCAAATAGAAAACACGGGGAAAACCTGGAGCAGTATAACTATCATCATACCAATGACCATCGCTAGTTTGATTAGAAAGCAAATAGTTAATTCCTTTTTTAACTGTCTCTGTCCCAGCTTCACCAACGGCTAATAAGGAAAGTAATGCCCATGCTGTTTGGTATGCGGTACTTTCAAAGGGACGATGATGTCTTGGTGGATAGTAACTATCATTACTTTCGCCCCAACCACCATCTTCATTTTGCATTCCTTGTAAATACGACACCGCTTTTCTTATATAGTCTTGTTGCGGATTTTCTTTAGCAATTTCTAGTGCGGTTAATACTGACCATGTTCCGTATATGTAGTTAGTGCCCCAACGACCAAACCAGGAACCATCCTCTTCCTGATCCGAGATTAAAAATTGTATCGCATCTTTGATAACGGCTGCATATTTTTTTTTGTCGGCAAGACTGAGTAATGCAATAGAACGTCCGGTAACATCAGCGGTAGGTGGATCTAACAACGCGCCATGATCAGCAAAGGGTATAGCATTTAAATAATACTGTGTGTTGTTAACTTCAAATGATCCAAAGCCACCACCATTAGATCGCATACCTGCAACCCAGTTTGCTGCACGTTGAATCGGTTCAGAGTATTTATCTTTAGCCGTTCGATGCATCGCCCAGGCAACCATGGAAGTATCATCCAGATCTGGATAATAGTAATTACTATATTGAAATGCCCAGCCGCCGCCAGAAACATCGGGTCTGGGTATGCGCCAGTCACCAGGTTCATCGCTGAGTTGTCTATCTTTGAGCCAGTCGAGTGAATGTTCTATTTCAGCGGTAATATTTTCTTCTGTTTCAGTCTCGATCAAGGCTTGAGCTGCCAGACAAGTATCCCAAACAGGTGAGACACAAGGTTGGCAATATAGGGTGTTACCACGTTTGACTAATAAGGCATCAATTGCCTGTCGTGCCAATTTTCGTTTGGGATGATCTTTTTCATAACCAAGTACGACTAATGATTCAAACAGATTTACCATTGCCGGGAAAATACCACCAATACCATATTCTCCATTCATTCTGGCAAGACACCATTGTTCACACTTACGAATGGAATATTGACGAACGAATTTTGGCACCAGCTTTTCTGCAAGGCGTCCGACATGGTCAAGTATCAGAAAAGCCCGAGTTAATGATGATGTAATCTTGAAATAATGTTGTTCATCTTCCGGGGCAGTAATAAAGAGTTCTCTAATATCTATACCACGTGGATTAACCGCTTTCGGTTTCATAGTGCACAAAATAAATAGAGGCACCATGACGGTACGTGACCAATAAGATACCTTGTCGATATGGAACGGAAACCACTTGGGAAGAATAATTACTTCAGCCGGGATAAAGGGTGTGGCTCGCCATGGCACTTGTTCAAACAAGGCCATCATGATTCTGGTAAAAACATTACTATGAGCAGCACCGCCATGATTCAAGATCATGTTTTTTGCGCGAATCATGTGTTCTTCGTGTGGATTGTCTCCAACTATTTTCAATGCATAGTAGGCTTTGACCGAACAACTGATATCAAAATTGCCACCAGGGTAGAGCGACCATCCACCTTCTTCGTTTTGGTTGTCACGAATATATTGTGCGATCTTTTGTTCTGTTTCATCGTCAACTTCATCGACGAAGTGATTCATTAATATATATTCAGCAGGAATAGTGCTGTCGGCCTCGAGCTCATAAACCCAATGACCATCATCATGCTGCTGTTCTAGTAGTTTGTTTTGGGCTGATTGAATAGCATCATTTAAATCAACCGCAGTTGTATTTTTCGAATGAGATTCTTCGAGAGAATGATTGAGCGCGTTGCCGTTGTGAGTTTCTAGAGTCATTATAAAATCTTGTTTATCCGGCAGGATGTAAAGCTAGAGTAATACTGTTTTTGTAGATAAGCACCCGTTTATATCTCCTTTGGTGTCTACAGCTATAATCGCGTATACCACTGATTTTATCAAGGTTTCTCATTAATGTTGGCCATAGGCAAGCGGCGTCCTGCGAATTGAAATATATACCCCAATATTCGATTTTGACCAACAAAAAGACTAGTTAAAAAAATAGTTAATTTGACACTGCGACGACTGATTTTTACCTGCTGGCCTTGGGTAAATCCCGGCTTTTGTCGAATCTTATCGAGTGTTAATACTGACATGCCTAAGGCCCACAAACAGAATCGGCGTAATCCCTTTTCTTTTGCGGGAATCATCAAGGTATAGCGCAAAGCGTTATCTACATGTGCATGAGCGACACCGAGTAACTCGATCAAGCCTTGATTAAATCCTGCTGTCATTTTCCCCGGAGTTTTGTGGCGAATATCGATACCATGCTTATCAAAAATATCGCGAGGTAACCAACAGGCTCCGCGTTCATGATCTTCCCAGATGTCTTTCAATATATTGGTCATTTGCAGTCCCTGACCAAATGAAACACCCAGTTTCATTAATTCATCGCGATGCACATCAATTTCAGGTGAGTGGTCACAGAATAATTCAGTTAACATCTCGCCGACCACGCCAGCGACGTAATAACAATATTGATCCATATCTTTTTGATCAGCTACGCCATCAAGGGTTTCAGCACCCTGATAGCGCACCATACCATCGGCCATGATTGAGACACAGCGCTCCAATGCAGCACGTTGTCGTCCATTAAAACCATGGGTGAGTCGTATAATCGGGGAAGTATTGGCAATCAGATCATGTTCTGCTTCAGTCGCCGTTGGAGATAATAATGGAAACAGTGCATCGGCAAATGCGCTCGCATTTTTAGTCCCTTTAACGACGTCGATGAAAAGCTCGGAATATTCCTTCTTCTTCTCAGCTGACATGCTCTTATCATCCTCGATTGTGTCGGCAATTCGACATAACAGGTAGGCATTTCCGACAACTGTGCATAATGGTTCAGGTAATTGTGGAATTGTCAGTGCAAAGGTACGGGAAACATGCTGTAGAATTTCATTCTGATAGGCATCATCATCAAGTTTGGTCTGAAATTCTTCTATGGATTTCATGAAAACAAAATTATCCCTTTAAAAACATTGGCTTAGAAAGTAAATAGCTAGCGTTATCAAAAATAACTTCAAATATAGCTGAGTTCATCAGTCATTTTTGAAGAAAAATTACCGAACTTTAATGATATAGAGCATCGATGCTACAAGGTTTTGCCCGAAAAAAGTGATATTATTCAACAATTAGGCTGGCTCAGGACGCGCACATTACAATTAGAATCGGTGGATGTAAATAAGCATTGTCTTTCCTGCCATAAACACATCAGAAGATATTATTAATTAAACTATAGTGAGTTCCATTCCAGACATTATTAATCCATCTGCTTCGATGGATCTAGATAAGCATCGCCAAAGTATTTGGCAGTCGAATAGTCGTGCTCGGCTACTTGCTCTGGAAAAATTATCTAGGCAGCTTTACCGATTGGATGTTCCATTTTGTATCGTTGAAAATGGATCTGAATTTTCAATTGCGTTAGGTGGAGCTATTCAGTTTCTCGACGATGAAAGTGACCAGAAAAATAATGACAATCAATATCGCTTAGTCGGGTTTTCTCCAGTTCAAACAATCAAAGCATTAGGTGATTCGCATTTTTGTCAGGATTATGAAATTGATTTTCCTTATATGGCGGGTTCAATGGCCAATGGTATTGCTTCTGTTGAATTGGTTGAGGCATTAGCAAACGAAGGTATGTTGGCATCATTTGGTGCAGCAGGTTTATCTTTAGCTGAAGTAGAAACCGCGATTAAACATTTGCAAACGTCATTAGGCGATAAAACGCATTGTTATAATCTTATTTATAGCCCGAATGAGAAAGGGCATGAAGATGCTGTTGTTGATCTTTATTTAAAATATGGCGTGACACTAGTAGAAACCTCAGCTTATATGAAACTTACTTTACCGGTTGTACGCTATCGCGTGAAAGGTATTCATAAAAATAAACAGGGACAGCTAATTGTTCCTAACCGAATTATTGCCAAGGCATCGCGAGTTGAACTCGC
>CAYTIZ010000025.1:0-4180 GCA_964437885.1 uncultured Enterobacteriaceae bacterium | reverse complement strand
CCACCTGAAAAATTATTAAATCAATTATTAGAGCAGGGTGCGATCACAGAAGAAGAAGCGGATTTGGCCAAACAAATTCCGATGGCACAGGACTTAACCGTCGAGGCTGATTCAGGCGGACATACCGATAATCGACCTGCCATTACACTATTACCAACAATGTTGTCCTTACGTGATCAATATCAGGCTAAATATAATTATAAACAGCCACTGCGTGTTGGTGCGGCCGGAGGCATCGCAACACCGGCTTCGGCATTGGGTGCATTTGCCATGGGTGCGGCTTACATTGTTACTGGTACAGTTAATCAGGCATGTAAAGAATCAGGTTCATCCGACATAGTCAGAGAGATGTTAGCCAATGCCGAACAGGCTGATGTCACTATGGCACCAGCAGTAGATATGTTTGAGATGGGTGTAAAGTTACAGGTATTAAAACGCGGCACCATGTTTGCCATGCGCGGAAATAAGCTTTATGACATTTATAAAAAATATGGGTCTATAGAAGAAATTCCCGAAGCAGAAAAAGCAAGTTTGGAAAAAACAATTTTTAAAATGTCATTAACTGAAGTTTGGCAAAAGGCAGAAGAATTTTTTACTGAACGTGATCCACGCCAGATTGAAAAAGCAAATAAAGATCCGAAACATAAAATGGCATTAATTTTTCGTTGGTATCTGGGTTTGTCTTCGCGTTGGGCAAATGCCGGCATCAAAGATCGTCAAGTGGATTATCAGATATGGTGTGGCCCAGCCATGGGTGCGTTTAATGAATGGACGCGTGATACGTTTTTATCAACAGCAGAAAACAGAAATGCCGTAACAGTGGCAATGAATATTTTATTTGGTGCTGCCGTATTATCACGAATCAATGGCTTGCTTAAACAAGGCGTCGAACTTCCAGTTGAGCTAAGTCAATTCCATCCTATGCAACTTGAAATTATAAAGAATTATTTATCCGAGTAAGTTTTATGTCTAAGAAAACAAATAAAAAACTGAGTGTCTTTAAAAATAGTGATTTTTTCGTGAGCGTAAGAAGGCACTGCACGGACGACTGCATGGATGCAGGAGGTAGAGCAATGCCGGGAGCAATTGCCGAGAATCGCGTAAAAAGTGCATTTTTGGAGGTGCCCAGATGAAGCCGCTTGCTATTGTTGGCATTGGCTGCTTGTTTCCGAAAGCAGATAATCCTGAAGAGTATTGGGCGAATATTCGTGAAGGTGTTGATGCAATAACGGATATTCCAAAAACACATTGGAATCCATCAGATTATTTTGATGAAGACAAAAGCGCTCCGGATATGACCTATGCTAAACGAGGCGGCTTTATCAATCCTGTTGATTTTAATCCTTTGTTATATGGACTAAGTCCAAACAATATTGAAGCAACAGACACAACGCAATTACTGAGTATGGTGGTAACACGCCAGGCCTTATTAGATGCTAATTATTCTACGGCTAAAGATGCAGGCGATGGGCGTGAGTTTGATCGCGATCGTACCAGCGTCATTATGGGTGTGACTGGCACATTAGAGTTAGTCATTCCTTTAGGCGCAAGACTCGGACACCCCATCTGGCGCAAAGCATTAGCTGATGCCGGTATTGATGCGGAAACAACAGAAGATATCGTGCAGCGTATTGCTGATGGATATGTGCCTTGGCAAGAGAATTCATTTCCCGGTTTATTAGGCAATGTTGCGGCAGGTCGTATTGCTAATCGTTTTGATTTTGGCGGCACCAATTGTGTTGTTGATGCGGCTTGTGCCAGTTCATTAAGCGCATTACATCTTGCTGCGATGGAACTCAGTGCGGGTAGAGTTGATATGGCTATTACCGGCGGTGTTGATACTTTTAACGATATCTTTATGTATATGTGTTTTAGTAAAACACCAGCCTTGTCACCCACAGGTAATAGTCGTCCGTTTGCCAAAGAAGGTGATGGCACGATACTCGGTGAAGGCATTGGTGCCATTGTATTAAAACGACTTGAAGATGCAAAACGTGATGATGATAAAATCTATGCGGTGTTACGTGGTATAGGTTCTTCATCAGATGGCCGAGGTAACGCAATATATGCACCGAGTGCAGCGGGTCAAACCAAAGCATTATGGAATGACAATCGTGAAGCTAATGTCACACGAAGAAGCATTGAATTAGTTGAGGCACATGGTACCGGCACAGCAGTTGGAGATGCTGTTGAAGCGAAAGCCTTGTCCGGTGTTTATAGTCAGGACAATGAAGATGAAACATGGTGTGCTATTGGCTCGGTAAAATCTATGATTGGACATACCAAAGCCGCTGCCGGTGTTGCCGGTTTAATTAAAACAGCAATGGCTTTGAAATATAAAGTCTTGCCACCGAGTATTAAGGTTGATGAACCACTTGACATTATTAACCCCGGCACGTCACCTGTTTATCTTAATACGGTTAAACGTCCCTGGTTAAAAACACTAACAACACCTCGTCGTGCCGGCTTAAGTTCATTTGGTTTTGGTGGCAGCAATTTTCATTGTGTGCTTGAAGAAGCAGAAGAAACAAAAACAGAGATTGAATGGGATGGTCAGGTAATTATCATTGCCTTAAGCGCAGATTCAAAAGAAGAATTAATAAAACAGTTACCCGAGTCTGCCGTTCTAGCTTCATGGAATGAACTGAGATTCTTTGCTTATGATTCATGTCAGAGCTTTAAAAGTGATGCTGCACATCGTTTGACGTTAGTTCTTGAAAAACCTAATGCTGATCGTAATAAATTAATAAACGATGTTAAGAAACAATTAGCGTCTTCAGCCGAAGCTGCATGGCAAAGACCGGATGGAATCACATACAGTTCAGAAAAAAGTAATGACAATATTGCTTTTGTTTTTCCTGGTCAGGGATCGCAGTACACCGGTATGTGTCGTGATCTGGCTTGTCAGTTTCCGCAGTTTTTATCGGCACTTGAACAAGCAAATAATACGTTTATAGAAGCAACAGGAAAAGAAAGCCTGGGCGACGTTGTCTATCCAATCCCCGTTTTTTCAAAAGCGGATCAAAAACAGCAAGAAGAAATCTTACGACAAACTCAAAATGCACAACCGGCTATCGGTGCAGTAAGTATTGCTGCACTTGATGTATTAAATCATTTTTCAATAAAACCAAAAGCAGCAATTGGCCATAGCTTTGGTGAATTAACCGCGCTATCGGCAGCAGGCATGTACAACGCCGATACATTAAATCGTTTATCTCGAATTCGCGGTGAATTAATGGCCGCAGGGGAAGGCGATCGCGGTTCCATGTTGGCCGTAGTTGCATCATATGAACAAGTCGATAAATTATTAAAATCGAATAACATCGATTTAATTATTGCAAACCATAATTCCCCAACGCAGGTTGTATTGTCTGGTGCGACCGATCAAGTTGATGCTTTTGCAAAAGTTGCTAAAGCCGAAAAAATACGCGCCATTAAATTACCGGTTGCGGCTGCTTTCCACAGTCCTTTTGTTTCTGATGCAGCAAAACCCTTTGCCAAAGCAATGACGGAATTTAAATTTTCGAAGAACACTTTTAAAGTTCTATCTAATACAACAACCGATGCTTATCCAGATAATACCGATGCAGCAAAACAATTACTTGCTAATCAATTAGCATCGCCAGTCCGTTTTGTAGAACAAGTTGAAAAATTAGCTGCCGAAGGCATTAGTACTTTTGTTGAGGTAGGGCCGGGTAAAACATTAACCGGATTAATTAAATCAATACTTGCCGATAAACCTGTTACAGCAATAGCAGTTGATGCGTCAGTGGGTAAAAAACAGGGCCAATATGATTTGGCTTTTGTATTAGCGACATTAGCAGCTAATGGTCAACAAATTGAACTTAAAAAATGGGATATTAACTGTTCAAAACCGGAAAGACCGGCTAAAGATGCGAAGCCAGCAATGACCATAGCCATTAGTGGTGCGAACTACACGATGCCGCGTGAACCACGTCCTGCCACACAACGTAAAGTGATACCAAACGCGATGACGAATGATGTAAAAAATATTCCTTCAAATGCAATACAAACAGGGCCAGCAACAAGTGCAGTTAATACTCCTGTTGCAAGTAGTGGTTTATTGCAAGCTACTCAACAAAGTATTCTTGCTTTGCAAAAAATGCAGGAGCAAACAGCACGCCTGCATCAACAGTATCTTGAAGGACAGGAAACAGCA
>CAYTIZ010000024.1:0-14971 GCA_964437885.1 uncultured Enterobacteriaceae bacterium | reverse complement strand
AAAAATTAATTAGCGACATGACTAAGTATTAATCTTATATGCAGGAAAACTAATTTACTTCGTTTTTAATGAACAACAATTTGTCCATCAACCAGACTGGAAACATCGCGACTAACAATAGGCGTGCCTGGCTCCAGACCTGAAACGATTTGAACATCTTTATATCGTTCAACTAAATCAACCGGTTTTCTAACAACATGATGATCATCAACAACTTCAAAAACATAAGATTGACCACCTTCGTATAGGATAGAACTGATCGGCGCAACACTGGCATTTTTATACAAATACCCGGGTAAGTGCGCCACAGCTAATTGCCCGGCGAACAATCTTTCAGACGGTAACCTTATTTTTAATAAATGCGTATTGGTCTCAGGATCGGGATCAACCGCTAGCGCGATAATTTGTCCTTCTCTTTCATCGTTCTTGGTATAAACATTTATTTTTTGACCTAAAGTCAATTGTGATGCTGCTTTACCTGTTACCTCAAGATTTAAATCAAGTTGATCAATTTGAACAATTTCAAGTGCTACCTGACCGGGTGAAACATAATCGCCCACTTCGACATAAACAACATTTACTGTCCCATTAAAAGGAGAAAGAAGTTGCGTACGTTCAAGATTCCGCTCTGCTTTATTTAATCTTGTCTGTTCAATCATTAAACGCGAACGTGCTGAATCGACACTATGTTTGAGACGGGCTTCATCAGCCTGTTGGCGATACAAAGCCTGAAGTGCCTGTTCGTATTTCGATGTTGATGCCAGCGAACTCTGCCCAAGTCGCTTTAATCTTTCCACTTCCTGCTCTTGCAGTTCCCGCTCTTGTCTCATCAAAGACAACAATCTCAAATCTCGTTCTACCGCATTATGTTCTGTTTTTAACAAGGCTTTCGATTCCTCAACTGCATCAACAAAGTCACCAGACTCAATACTGAGCATCCGCACATTTTGTTCAACATATTGGCCTGCTTCGACAAGCCGCCCATCTATCTGACCGGAAACCTGAAAATGGAGACTCGCTTTGCGAGCGGGTTGTAATTTCCCGGTCACTTGTGTGATAGGCTGCACATCGATTTGCTCAATTTTCCCGACATTTACTGTCGGTGGAGGTAAAGGCTGAAGTTCCGCGTAAGTATCTGGACGAGTCCAGAATAAGAGTGCGATAATCAAGACTGATATAGTGCTTATAAAGAGTATTCTCATTGAAATTATTTGGCTTTTCCTGATAAATAGCCGCAATAGTGCATTTAATAACAATGATTGAATAAAAAAATGCATTCATGCGATTTTAGATACTATAAACTATCAAAATAATTATAAATACACGGTAATGGAATGAAGGCTGTACTGAACACTTTGGTCACGCTATGTGGCGGAATATTGCTATTCTCGGGGGCATCTGCTGCCGAACTCGGGGGCGAGTACACAAGTTTGCTCTGTCCGCAGTCACTCAATATCCCTGAACGACCTTTTGTTGATGCTGAATTGGATAGTGGCGACACCCATATGACGGCCGATGAAGCCGACCTTATTGAAGGTGGCGTTTCAACCTTGACTGGCAATGCTGAAATTACTCGGAATTCCCAACAAATTACCGCTGATGTTATTGAATATAACGAACCAAACGATACGGCAGATCTTGATGGAAACATTAATTATTGGGATGAAGCACTGTTCCTGAAAAGTAATGAGGCTTATCTGCAATTTGATAATGGTGTTGGTGAATTTACTGATGCGGACTATATCTTAAAAGACAGCCGCGCTAGAGGAACAGCTAGCAAAATGGTTCTGGATATTGGCACTCGTACTGAGATGGAAGAAGTGCAATATACGACTTGTGATCCGGATGATGAATCCTGGAAATTGACAGCAGATAAGATTTCTCTCGACCATGAAAATAACTGGGGTAAAGCCAGAAATGTTGTATTAAAGATTAAAGATGTTCCTGTCTTTTACTCTCCTTATATGTCATTTCCTCTGAGTAAAGAACGTAAAAGCGGATTTCTCGCGCCAGGTTACGGCAATACAAACAGACATGGCTTCGAAGCAAGAGCACCCTATTACTGGAATATCAGTCCGAATATGGATGCGACTTTAACGCCACGCTTATTAACGAATAGTGGCGTTATGGCGATGGGAGAATATCGATATTTATTTTCACGCGCGAGTGGTGAAATTAATTTCGAATACCTGGCAAATGACAATGAACGACAAGACAAAGATAGAAATGCGTTTAGCATCACTCATCAACAACAATTTTTAGATAGCGGTAATCTCTTCTTTACCTACAACCGAGTTTCAGACAAATTCTATTTTGAAGATTTTGGTAGCCAAATAAGTTCAACCAGTACCCGTTATCTTGAAAGGCGCGGTGAAGTTTCCTATAGAGGTAATAACTGGGACATAACAACACGTGTTCAGGATTATCAAACCGTTGACCGAAGTATTGTCGCTACATCTCGTCCTTATAAACGTTTACCACAAGTTCTTTTAAATTATGCTTCTCCACGTGCTTATGGCCAGCTTAATTACGGTATCGGAACTGAAACGGTGTACTTCCAACGTGGCGATGACACTACTTTTACAGATAATGTTAATGGTTTACGCGTTCATATAGAACCTTATATCAGTTTTCCTATGCGTACTGTCGCGACTTACTTTGAACCAAAATTAAGTCTGGATTACACACAATATAACCTGGAAGACTCAGCTAATTTTTCACGAAATCCAAGTCGCATATTACCCGTTTTCAGTCTGGATAGTGGCCTTTTCCTGGAAAGAGAAACCAGACTTTTCAATACCAACTACTTACAAACACTGGAACCACGATTATTTTATCTTTATACACCAAAAGAAGATCAATCTGATCTGCCTGTTTTCGATACTGGGCTACTCACGAATTCATTTGATTCACTATTTCGAGAAGATCGTTTTAGTGGCAATGATCGTCGAGGCGATGCTAACCAGGTTACATTTGCACTCACATCCCATTTGATTAATCAGGAAACCGGCAGAGATCTGGGACACATCAGTGTTGGTCAAATTTTCTATTTACAAGACCGCGAAGTCACTTTGCCTGGCGGCACAGTACGTGATGAAGATAGCTCCGCGTTCATTGCAGAATTTAATACCAAAGTTATTAATAACTGGAATATCGGCGGTGACATCATATGGGATCCGAATATAGGTAATGGCACGGAAAAAATTACCGCAAAAGCAAGTTACAATCCCGCACCGGGAAAAATAATAAACATGGCATACCGTGTCAGGCGTGATGTTACAGATATTGAGCAAAGTGATATTTCATTCCGATGGCCAGTTATTAGAAACTGGAGTGCCGTAGGCCGCTGGAATTATGCCGTGCCTGAAGCACGTTCACTGGAACTGTTTGCGGGAGTTGAGTATGAAAGTTGTTGTTTTGGAGTACGAGCTGTTGCCCGACGCTTCCTGACAAATATTGATGGTGATTTTGACACCGGTATATTCTTACAAATAGAGTTAAAAGGACTGGCAGGAATAGGTAAAAAGACAGTAGACTTCCTACAACAGCAGATCCCCGGTTACCAGAGTGAATTTTAGAATTTCCAAAAATAAACCCCGACATTATATGTTGGGGTTGCTTAGCCTATTTCTATTTCACACTTTTGCATACGCCTATGTACCATTGGATCGTATTATTGCCGTTGTTAATGAAGATGTCATTATGCAAAGTGAACTTGAAGCTAAAATGCGAACGGTACGTGGCCAAATTAAACAACAAGGATCAACTGTCCCTCCCGCATCGATTTTTGAACGTCAGGTACTGGATAATCTGGTTCAAAATCGTATCCAGCTACAACTCGCCACAAGAGCCGGTATCAGAGTTGATGACGAAACACTAAATCGAACTATCGGTAATATTGCTGCTGAAAATCAAGTCTCATTAACGCAATTCAGAGAAATTCTAGAGCAAGATGGTTATAGCTATGAGCAGTTTCGTGAAGATATTAGAAACGAGATAACACTGAGTCAATTACGTAAGAGACAAGTAGAAAATCGCATTGTTGTGACCGAAAGAGAGATTGATAACTTTCTGGTTAACCAAGAGTTCCAGGGGACATTTCAAACTGAAATACGTCTCTCTCATATATTATTATCATTACCTGACGCGGCTACTGTAAATGAAATTGAGCAAGTACGACAAGTCGCAGCTCAAATTCGTGAGGATCTTTTAGCCGGTGCTGATTTCGCCGAAATAGCAGCCACTGTATCTGATGGAGGCAATGCTAGTAACGGGGGAGATTTAGGTTGGCGTAAGAGTGAAGATATACCGAGCCTATTCGCTGACTATATCCCTGAGATGAAAAATGGCGATATCAGTGAGCTTATCCAAAGTCCGAGTGGTTTTCACATCATAAAAATTTCAGATATAAAAAGTGACGAAGAGAATATCGTTGAACAAACACGTGCCAGACATATCCTGATAAAACCGGATCAATTAACCACGTCAGAACAAGCTAAAGCTAAATTAGAACAATTAAAATTACGTATTGAAAGCGGCGATGATTTCGGCTTATTGGCAAAAGGTAATTCCCATGATTCTATCAGTGCCATTGATGGTGGCAATCTTGGCTGGCGATCACCCGGTGAGCTTGTGCCTGAGTTTCAACGAGAAATGGATTCTCTGGAATTAAATGAAATTAGTAAACCATTCAGATCCAGCTTTGGCTGGCACATTGTTCAGGTACTTGAACGACGAAGTTTTGATAATACCGAATCTGTTAAACGTGGTAAGGCTCGTATAGCAATTCGATCCCGAAAATTAAAAGAGGCTATGCAAAACTGGACAAGGCGACTTCGGGATGAAGCCTATGTCGAATACCGCCTGGATGACATCTAAACCTCGACTATTAATTACCTCAGGCGAACCAGCAGGAATTGGCCCTGATTTAATCATCAAGCTTTCTCAAATTAAACATAATTATGATCTAACCATTATTGCTGATCCTGATTTACTCATGGAGCGTGCAAAATCATTATCTCTTCCACTCGATATTATTAGCGTTTCTAATAACAATACTTCTCATAACTTACAAAATAATAAATCACTAAAAGTTCTACCGGTAAAATTAAAGACAGCCAGTTTAGCAGGTGAACTAAACATAAATAACGCAAGCTATGTACTCGAAACACTTAATCTGGCTTGTGATGGCTGCCTCGCAAATAACTTTGATGCTGTAGTCACAACACCAATACAAAAGTCTGTCATCAATGATGCTGGAATCTCATTTAGTGGTCACACTGAATACTTTGCTGAACGCTGCGATAATTCATTTCCCGTCATGTTACTCGCTTGCCCTGAATTACGAGTAGCACTTGTTACAACGCATTTAGCCTTACGTGATGTCGCCGATGCAATAACAGCTGAAAGAGTTGAAAAAACTATCCGCATTGTCATTGATGAAATGTCTGACTACTTCGGGATTAAAAACCCGGTAATTACCGTCTGCGGCTTAAATCCCCACGCAGGAGAAAGTGGTCACCTCGGTACTGAAGAAATTACGGTTATTAATCCCGTTATCAACAATTTTGTTAATAGTGGACATGATGTATCAGGAACATTTCCTGCTGACACAGCATTCAGACAGGAGCAACGACAAAAGACGGATGTTTTTATTTGTATGTATCATGATCAGGGGCTACCCGTGCTTAAAACACTGGGTTTTGGAGAGGCCGTTAATATTACGCTGGGTTTACCCATTATTAGAACTTCTGTTGATCATGGTACTGCTCTTGAACTTGCTGGAACAGGAAAAGCACAATGCGATAGTTTGTTAGCCGCAATAGAAATGGCTAACAACATGGCAACTCATCGATTAAATGACCATACCAGCCAAGGTATCAATAAAATTGATTAATCCTGACAAACATCGTGCACGAAAACGTTTTGGACAAAACTTCTTACACGACCCGGCAGTCATTCAGCGCATCGTCGACGTCATAAACCCACAACAGCAGGATCACATCGTTGAAATCGGTCCAGGCAAAGGAGCGTTGACAAAATTAATACTTGAACGAGTTGATAAACTTGATGTTATTGAAATAGACAGAGATCTTGTCAGTGCGCTAACAACAACGATAAATAACGACAAACGTTTAGTCATTCATGAAGCAGATGCGCTAAAACTGGATCTCTCACAATTTAATCAATCGGACTTACGTATTGTTGGCAACTTGCCATATAACATCAGTACACCACTACTGTTTCACCTCTTGGCATACAAAGATTACATTAAAGATATGCTCTTCATGTTACAAAAAGAGGTTGTGAATCGCATTTGTGCCGAACCTGGTAGTAAACAATATGGCCGTCTGACAATCATGCTGCAAACTTATTGTGACGTCGAATCACTGTTTACCATTAAACCTGGGGCATTTAGTCCAAGCCCGAAAGTTGATTCCGCTATTGTCAGACTCACTCCATTAAGCAAACCCCGATATGAACTTTCAGATCATGAAAGCCTTAAAGTGATCGTGAGAGAAGCCTTTTCACAACGACGAAAAACAATACGTAATGCACTAAAAAATGTCATAGCAGAGACAGAGATAAAAAAACTGGGCATTGCGCCAGAAATACGTGCTGAAAACTTACAAATAGATGACTTTGTTAAGCTTGCAAACCGATACCATCAATTGAAAATCAACAGCTTATAAAGGCAATTATATACTTTACAAACCCACTTTTGAGGCGTAATATTTAGTCATCTTTAGGAGAAATACCATGTGTGACTTATCAAATCCTATATTCCATGACGCTGATTTAGCCAGAGAACACCTTGAATCTATCCGGTGGCCTGATGGTGCTATCTGCCCTCATTGTGGCGGTTGTGATCGAGTCATGAAGCTACAAGGCAAATCAACCCGCAAAGGCGTTTATAAATGTGGTGATTGCCGTAAACAATTTACTGTGACTGTTGGTACAGTCTATGAGCGTTCGCATGTTCCTATTAATAAATGGATCATGGCTACCCATTTAATGTGTTCATCTAAAAAAGGGATAAGCTCTCACCAATTACATCGTTCATTAGGGGTAACTTATAAAACCGCTTTCTTCATGGCTCACCGTATCAGGGAAGCTATGAAGCCTTCTGAAACTGGTAAGTTAGGCGGCGATGGTGTTTACGTCGAAATGGACGAAACATACATCATTAACAAAACCAAACGTAAAACTAGAAAACCTGGTGGAACTTATAAAGCTAAAGTTATCACCTTAGTTGAACGTGGTGGCTCAGTGCGTTCACATCATGTTAATAGAGTTAATTCTGATACTGTTAAAAGCATCCTTGATGAAGAAGTCTTTAAGGACTCCGCTATCATTACTGATCAAGCCGCTTTCTACCCTTCTGCTACTAAAGAGTATGCAGGTCATGGAACAGTGAACCACTCAATGCGTGAATATGTCAGAGGTTCAATTCATACCAATACGATTGAAGGACTGCTCTCAATTCTAAAAAGAGGTCTAAATGGTGTCTATCAGCATTGTTCTAAACAGCATCTTAAACGGTACTTGGCTGAATTTGATTTCAGATATTCCTATCGTTCCAAGATGGGTTTCTCTGATTCAGATCGTACTACTATGGCGTTAAAAGGCATCGAAGGTAAACGCCTGACCTATCTTCCGGTTAACCAGTAATCGGAAATATCTATCCAGATTAGCCTATGATCGCGCGGTAAAAGCGATCAAAGAGATACAATATGAAAGATGGATAGACGGAAAAGACTAGCTCTTTTCCTTTTTATCTTTCTTTTTCTCAGGCGGTGTGTTTAACATGCGTTTTAGCACATCGTCTGGATTAGGTTTCTTTTCTGTCTTGGAGTTAGCCATGAGAATGAGGATATACCACCCCGATAAATTACCGAAGAAATATTATGAAATAATAGGAGAAATCACTTTTAAGTGGTCATTATTGGAATATCTCATTCATGATATATCGCGCTACTATTTAAATTTTGGGCAACAGGAAGGCCGTGTTGCCTTCTATAAAACTGGTGCAAGAGAAAAAATTACTGTTCTTAAAACAGTTGCCTTCGGTTGGGTAAAAGATAAAAATCTAGCTAATGAAATTAAATCAATCGCAAAAGAGGCAGAACAACTTAATAATGATCGAAATAATATTGTTCATGGTGTGTGGGGCGCACCACATCTCCCAGCTCGCGGTAAGTATTTATTACAATATGTGGCCGAGTACAAGCACAGAATATCCCCCGTTGCATACCCAAAAGACACAGAGGACTTAAAGGAGATCTCAACAAAAATAAATATATTAATTAAAAGGGTTAAATGCATACGCACTGATGTAGGCATACCAGAGCACACAGATGCAAGTTTGCCTACAGTTCAAATAGATTGGTCTGAATACGAGCCATAGCTCGATATATTCTATTCATACATTCTGCACTTCCTAGATACTCTTCTTCAAAATCGGAGGCAGCATCGAAACCCGCCTCAATCATCTCAGGAGTGATGACAATATTCTGTCCTGTTTCAGACTGAATCTTGTTAGCGCTTACTTTCGCTACGTCTGATTCTTTATTTTTTTGTACTGTAGCCACTTGATTATAAAGGCCTATTTATTGGGTTTGTAAAGTACACTATCGCCCTTATAAACCTGTGGATAATTCTGTGCATTACTTTTTGTCAGAAAAATGTCGGAAAACTTTAATATGATAAATATTCAGTAAAACTCAAGCTAAAATAACAAAAATTATTCTTTATATTCAACAATTTACACCGAAATAACAAGCTTTCAGCGGTATTTGACTTATTCATAATTAAGAGAAATAGTTGGGCGAATTTTGTTGTGCATAATTCTGATTTATCATCAATTTTACGACAATGAATACGTAACAACTGTCTCACGTAAGCACTCACAAACCTGCTGCGCTTTTTTGCCTCTATAGCTTATACCCAAGTCACCTCTAAATGCAGGATTCAGCGGGATTTCAAATGCCCAAATACAAGGCATTTGTTTTTTGTATAGTTATTCTATACCAACAACACACACACGCCTTACGATTACATGGATGTAATCGGTAGAGCGATGCAGGAGCTAGAGCCGAGTTGGGCATTTGAAACCCTCCCGAAAGGAGTTCAGACACGACTGCATGGACGCAGGACGGTTTCAGGGATGTAATCGGTAGAGTCGTGTCAGGAACAGAGACCGAGGTAGAGTAACGTCTGGAGCAGTTACCGAGAAAGCCAGTGCGGCGCGTTGCCTACAGGACGTAGGCAAGGGGTGAGAGCAGGAGCGGAAGCTTTACAACGCTTGAAAAGGGAATGCCATTTCCTACACGTTGTGCCTTGCTCTGACTTCCTGCCTGAGTTCTGGATCTGCATTTAGAGGTGACTTGGGTATAATATAATTCCCAGCCTAAATCAGACTCTGAAAAATACACACTTGAAAGACAAATTATTAAGTCTTAGTTCGAAAATTGATAAATTTACCGAGTGGTCGGGCCAATGTGTTTCCTGGCTTGTACTCGCTCTTGTCATACTTGTCGGCTATGACGTATCCATGCGCTACTTGTTTCAAAGTGGTTCAATTGGATTACAAGAACTGGAATGGCATCTATTTTCAATTATTTTCCTTATAGGTATGGCTTACACACTGAAACATGATGAACATGTGCGGCTTGATATCCTATACCGAAGTAAATTTTTAAACGACCGTAACCGTGCCTGGATTGATGCCTTTGGTGCACTATTTATCCTTTTACCTTTTTGTGTAGTAATTATCATTAGTGCCTGGCCATTTCTTTCTCAAGCCTATATTTATAATGAAACCTCACCTGACCCTGGTGGCTTACCTGCACGCTGGTTAATTAAAGCTATGATTCCTACAGGTTTCAGTCTGCTACTACTCCAGGGAATTGCAGAATGCATAAAAAAACTTGTTATCGCATTGGATAAAACACAATGACGACTTGGGTTATTTTAATGTTTCTGACTTTAATGCTGTTATTACTGTTGGGCTACCCTGTCGCGTTTACACTAGGTGCGGTTGCTCTTGTCTTTGGCAGTATTTTTCTTGGATTCGATTTTTTCCTGTTACTCCCCTTAAGAATATGGGGAATCATGACCAATTTTACCTTACTCGCTGTACCCCTGTTTATATTCATGGGGATGGTATTTGATCGCTCCGGTCTTGCTGAAGATTTGTTGGAAACAATGGGAAAACTTTGTGGCAAATTAAATGGTGGCTTGGCACTTTCAGTTGTTATTGTCGGGGCAATGTTGGCAGCAACGACAGGTGTAGTAGGGGCAACCGTTGTCACTATGGGAATCATTGCCTTACCAACCATGCTTAAACATAATTATTCCGCTACGTTAGCAACAGGAACCATTGCTGCATCAGGAACATTGGGACAAATTATTCCACCCAGTATTATTTTGATACTTCTAGGCGACGTCATGGGTGTACCTGTTGGCCGATTATTTATGGGGGCGATTATACCCGGCTCTATCCTGATACTGTTATTCATGATCTATATTACTGCCTATGCCTGGTACAAGCCCAGCGTAGCGCCTGCGCTTAAAACAAATTCAGAAAAATTTGATTTCCTGAATATACTTATTACTTTATTACCGCCACTGATACTCATACTTGCAGTACTCGGTTCTATATTCTTTGGTGTTGCATCGCCTACTGAGTCTGCTGCAGTTGGCGCTATAGGTGCTCTTATACTTGCTGCCTTACATAAAAAATTGACTCTGAAAAACCTTCAGGACTCAATGCAACAAACAACGAAATTAACCAGTATGGTATTTATGATTTTAATCGGTGCTACGGCATTTGGTTCTGTTTTCATAGGTATGGGCGGAGACAGACTAGTACTGAGTGTCATGTCTAATTTGCCTGGGGGAACATGGGGATTTTTATTTATTAGTATGCTACTAATTTTTATCCTCGGTTTTTTTCTCGATTTTTTACAGATATGTTTTATCGTTATTCCAATACTCGCACCAATTGCAAGCCAGCTTGATGTTGATCTGCTTTGGTTTGCTGTATTAATTGCAATTAACCTGCAAACATCCTTCTTAACACCCCCATTTGGTTTTTCATTATTTTATCTTAAAGCTGTCGCACCACCTGAGATTCGAATACAGGATATCTATTTGGGTATCATTCCATTTGTACTACTACAAATCCTTACAATATTTGCATTAATCGCTATACCAGAATTGGTTACCTGGTTGCCGGATCTGATGGATAACATTCATGGACTGTAATTACTGACAACTAAGCTAGTCCTTTAAAAATGATTCGTCGTTTAATCGTTAGTATTTGCTATAGAGGACACAGAGAAAGGCAGAAGCTATAACAACAAAAGTTGAAAGAGAATAACGTGTTTTTTTAGTTATTAATTATTATCTGTTTTTCTCTGTGGCAAAGAGTTGAGTAATATCTTATTAAATCTACAATACTCAAATTTACTTACTCTCTTAAAGTCTTTATTACCGCTGCAGTATCTGGTTTAACGTCATGCCAGATAAAGAATGATTCTGCTGCTTGCTCAACTAACATACCCAAACCATCTATTACTTTTAATGTGCCTTGTTCAGTAGCCCACTTCATGAATATAGTTTCTGTATCTGAATACATTAGATCATAACAACAAGTATTATTTTTAATTACAGTTGCGGGAATAGGCGGAAGTTCACCAGCTAAACTTAGTGAAGTTGCGTTAATTATCAAATCATATGAACACTTGGCGAATAAATCACTAGAAAGTTCGGCATATGAATATGCTTCTATATTTCCTTGATCAGAAAATTTTTCAGCTAATTGTTCTGCTCGTGAAACTGTACGGTTAGCAATAACAATTTGATCTGGTTTTTGTGCGAAAAGCGGTTCTAGTATGGCTTTAACTGAACCTCCCGCACCTAGAATAAGCACAGATTTACTACTTATATCAATACCATGATTAATTGTAAGGTCATTAATCAGACCTTTACCATCTGTCGTATCTCCATGAATATTTTTATGCTCATCAAACCAAATCGTATTAACAGAACCTGATGATTTTGCGCGTTGAGTTAATGTGTCACACAGAGAAAAGGCTTCTTCTTTGAAAGGCACCGTGATGTTTAAGCCTTTACCCTTTTGGGAAGAAAAGGATTTCACATATTCACTAAAATTTTCAAGTGGAACTTCAATAGCTTGATAATTTAGGCTGATTCCCACTTGCCTGGCAAACAGAGAATGAATTTGCGGAGATTTACTATGCTTGATCGGGTTACCAAAAACCGCGTAATTATTAATCGATGTATCTAAACTAAGGTTAATATTCACGGGGTTGATTCTGAAAATGCTTATTTGTTTGCGATAGCTGCGTCAGCTCGGTAACTGCTCCCGGCGTTACCCTACCTCCTGCATCCATGCAGTCGTGTGCGAGGTTCTTTCTTGCTCTCACAAAAAATAATCTATTTTCAGAATCAACCATAAACCAATAGATAGTTAACTGCCGGAACGTTCGACCAAACCACCTTTAAGACAATGAACCTGCAATCCACGTTCACTTAGTAAATAAGCACACGCTGAACTTTGGCGACCACTATTACAATAAAGAATATATTGTTTTTCCGCATCTAAAGTCTGTGCCTTCAGTCGCAACATAAAGAGTGGAATATTGATGCTGCCTTCAATATTTGCATTCTTATACTCACTCTCTAGTCTGACATCAATCCAGACAGCACCTTCATTCTTAACCAGGGCATCAGCTTCTTCATTAGTTACCCAACTTAACATGGGTTCTTTTAATAGCTCATTAAAATCTTCTTTTGATAAACGCACCAACGAACCATCAGTTGTCATAACAATATTAGCATTACGCTTCGCTTCTGAAAGCAAGGCTTCTTCACCGAAAGCATCGCCATCTCCTAAAGTAGCTAATGTTAATTCAGACCCCGTTTTTGAAGTTCGCGTCACCTTGGCTTTACCGTGCTTGATGATGTAATAATAATCACCATCTCCGCCTTGTTTAATAATGACATCCCCTGCCTTTGCCGGAAGATCTTGCATGCGCATAAACATGGCTTGAATATTTGCGGGCGGGATTTGCAGAAAAGCTTTTGACTGCAAAATACGTGTCATCCAATCACCATCATCATCATCATCATCTTCATTTTCTTCTACCTGAATCTCATCAACTTCAATACCGGATAATTGATCCCAGGTAAGCAATATATCGAGCAAATCACTATCAATTCGTATGATCTCGGAATCAACTTTGGCTGTAGCAGTAAATTTTCTTGGTTGTTGGTTTACCAGAGGATGCTTAGCTATATCAGAACCAGATATGACAATTTTACTTTCGCCATTAGCCGATACAATTTCAGCTTGCCCATCAATAATGTAAACAGATTTCCTGTCAGTATCCCCTTCCTTAAAAATTGCCTGACCTGCCGCCACTTTTTCGACAAATGTTTTTCCGGCTAATTCCTGAAAATTTTCAGAATTGAGCGCACTCGCTGGCACAAACGTTTTTAGTATGTTTTTATCAATAAGATCAGACATTTAGAAAATTTCCTTCCACTACACCATAGTATTAATTAACAGAACGCTCATTGTAAACTCTGAGTAAAAATATTTAAATACACAAACTTCATTTGAAGATAATAATAACGTTATTGCCTTCAAATTAATGACTTTTAGCGGGTTTATATTCAAGCGATGTGGGCATCAGAGCTTGATTCCGGTCAGACTGAAAGTTATTCAAAGATTCTATTATTTGCCTCTTTATGAACAACATAAAGAGGCAATAAATATCCAGCCATATTTAGATGTTGTAACCACTTTCATTATGTAAAACAAGATCAAGCCCTTCCGTCTCTTCGTCTTCATTTACTCTTAAACCAATAAACTTATCCAGCACTTTAAGTAATATAAAAGTAATGATACCGCACCACAATATAGTTGCGACAACGCCAATAGCTTGCACTCCAAATTGTGATGCTATTGAATAGGCTTCGTCTTCTACTAAGCCACCTAGTGAATTTGAGTAAAACACAGCCGTCAATAAAGTCCCCAAGATACCACCAACACCATGGACTGGAAAGACATCAAGTGAATCATCAATTTTCAATACACGTTTAATATATTGCGTAGCAAAAAAACAAATCACGCCAGCCATGAGTCCAATTGCCAAACCACCCAAAGGTCCGACAAAACCTGACGCGGGCGTAATAGTACCTAATCCAGCAACCATTCCCGTAACAATACCTAGAATACTTGGTTTTTTAAACTTAACCCATTCACATGTCATCCATGCCAATGAACCTGCTGCTGCAGATATATGTGTCACTGCTATTGCCATACCTGCACTACTATTTGATGCTAGTGCGCTACCGCCGTTAAAACCAAACCAACCAACCCATAACATGGCGGCACCAGCCACTACCAATGTCATATTATGTGGCGGCATCGGCGTTTGTGGAAAACCTTTTCTATTTCCAATAACAACTGCGGCAATTAATGCTGCAACACCAGCATTAATATGTACAACGGCACCACCAGCAAAATCAAGAAAACCCATATCAGACAGCCAACCACCACCCCAAACCCAATGGCACACAGGTGCATAGACCAATATTAACCACAGTGCACTAAACCACATTACCGCAGAAAATTTCATTCTTTCAGCAAAGGCACCGACAATTAATACAGGTGTAATAATGGCAAACGTCATCTGAAACATGAAAAAGACAATCTCGGGAATGCTGCCGCTCATGCTGTCTAAACTAATATCAGCAATCATGATATTACCTAAGCCGATGATTTGATTAATCGAACCACCATCACCAAAGGCCAGACCATATACGCCAACCATCCACATGATGGAAACCAAACAGGCAATAGCAAAACATTGCATGAGCACTGATAAAACATTTTTTGCACGCACCAGACCAGAATAAAATAATGCCAAACCAGGTA